>DATGVD010000162.1:0-12902 GCA_035300785.1 Pyrinomonadaceae bacterium
ACGACGTGAAGAAAGACGCGGTGGAAGTTGCCTGGTGTGTCTATCAACTGGCGATGCGCGACGATCTGTTGCCGCGCTTTGCCAGGGATCAGATGCCGCCGCGACCGCCTGAGGCTGCGGCGACAACGCCCGCGCCGGCGAAGCCTGCGATGAAACCGAAACCGAAAACCCGTAAGCGCGGGAGAAGAACCTAGGCTATTTCAAGCGTCCGGTTCGCGGACTTAGATGAAAGGAAAACAACATGGCAGCAGAAGTCGGCAAAGCATTTCCGGAATTCAGTTTGTTGAATCAGGACGGCGAGATGGTTACGCTCGGTCATTTCGCCGGCCAGTGGCTGGTCGTTTACGTCTATCCGAAAGACGACACTCCCGGTTGCACGATTCAGGGCAAGTCTTTCACGGCCACCAGGCAGGAATTTGACGACGCGAACATTGCCGTGGTCGGCGTTAGCGCCGACGATGTCGAATCGCATAAGAACTTCTGTAACAAGTTTTCGTTCACCATCGACCTTTTGGCCGATCCAGATCACGAATTGCTGGACGCCGCCGGCGTCGGCCAGAGTGAATACAAAGGCACGATGTACTGGAACCGCACTTCGTTTGTGATCGATCCGGCGGGCACGCTCCGAAAGATTTATGAGAAGGTAAATCCGGAAGGACACGAGCGCGTTCTCCTGGACGACATAAAAGCGATGCAAGTGTCCGCCCAGACGCCGCAGGTCGAGTAAATCTTGACGCTGGATTGACTATGAACTATTACTATCACCTCGCAAAAAGGAGACCCTCAATGAAATCGAGAAGCCTAATCACTGTTTTGTTAGCCAGCTTGTTCTTCGTGTTCCTGGCCCACGGGAGCGCTTCGACTGCGCCGCCTGTCCTACCCAATCCGGTGCTCTATCTTTCGGGTACGGAGGCTTTTCACGCGAATGGCAAGGACTTCATCCGCTACAGATACGACGTGCTGAACAGAGATTCCTATCCCGCTGACCTTTTCGCCGCCGCGCCCGCCCTGCCGCCCTGCGGAGCTAACACCAAGTCCTCGCGGACGTGGGTAGACATCTTCGATTCGCGGGGAAAGCGGCTTTACGGATTTTGCGCGCTCGGCAAACCGGCCGATCTTGGCTTGATCTGGTTTGCGCTTGAGTCCAACGTGGTTCCGCCCAGCTATGTCTATATCGAGATGACGGATCGCCAGACCAACACCAAATACAAATCGAACCTGGCAGATACTACAGAATAGTTTGAGCTGGGAATCCGGGCTGCCTATCCGCCGATAAAGCTCATCGACCGTGAAGGCGCGACGAAAGTCGGCTCGTTGATGAAGTGCCGCGGCTCTTTCTTCATCACGACGCTACGGACAAAGTCGATGATTTCCGCGCGTGAGGCGCCGTCACGAACAACGTCGCGCAGCGAATGTTCGACGGTTGAGAAGAGGCAAGTACGAATCTGGCCATCTGCTGTTAGCCTTATGCGCGAGCACGCCCCGCAGAAAGCTTCGGTAACGGGAGCGATAATGCCAATCTCTCCGGGCGCGCCGTCGGCGAAGCGATAACGCGACGCGGTTTCCGATCCGCGCTGCACGTCCAGCGGCACGAGGGGAAATCGCTCGCTAATCCTTTCGCGAATCTCACGACCCGAAACCACATCGTCGCGCGACCAACCGTGCCCGGCGTCTAGCGGCATGAATTCAATGAAGCGCATCTTGACGTCATGTTCGCGCGCGAAGGCGGCAAAGTCGGCCACTTCATCTTCGTTGTGACCACGAACAATCACGGCGTTGATTTTGATCGGTCGCAAGCCGGCTTTCCTGGCGGATTCGATTCCGGCCAGCACGCGATCCAGAACATCTACGCCGGTCATCTGCTTAAACACTTCGCGCTTCAAGCTGTCCAGACTGATCGTGATGCGATCGAGCCCGGCGTCTTTCAAACCCTGCGCGCGGTCCGGCAGATAATAACCGTTGGTCGTCAGCGCGAGATCGCGCAGACCTTTCGGCTTGAATGCCGCCAGCTTGCGAATCATCGTCTCGATATCCTTGCGCATCATCGGCTCGCCGCCGGTCAGGCGAATCTTTTCAATGCCCAGCTCGACAAAGATGTCGCAGACGTATTCGATCTCTTCGTACGAGAGCATCTGTTCTTTCGGAGCGATGGGCGGCTCGCCGTGCGGCAGGCAGTAGAAACAGCGAAAGTTGCAGCGGTCGGTCAGCGACACGCGCAGATCGCGGATCGGACGGTTGTATGAATCTTTGAGGGAAACGGACATGCCTGTCCACAATAATACTCGTGAGCAGATCGTAGTTCCAAGTCAAGGCGACCTCTCGATTCCACTTTCGCTCTTGTTCACCTTTGTCTTTATGGTCTTGCGCGGTGATTCGCCTCGCCGGCGCTTCCGTGAACCTCACAAGCATTCAAATCATCAACTTCGGCCTGCCACCAAGCCGGATCTGAGAACGCTTCTAGTTCTTTAACGATACCGCGTAGCGCCTTCGCTCTTTCCGGCAGCTTCAGAATCCTGTCGTCGGATTCGATCAGCCCTGCGGGACATTCGTACTCCATTTTCGGGAGCGGCTTGAAAGCGGCGAAGGTTTGTTGAGTGCAGGCGGGCAACGCCTTCTTCTGGCTGAAGGAATTGTGGGATGAGTAAACCAGGAGCGTGGTCAAAGCGCAGATGGCAATCGAAAGCATCGTACCTATCCTCACAAACGAAGTTATCACCGCAATGAAAGTGTTTCCGGTGGCCGACGCCGAAACTCGGAATTGAGAATCCCAGGGCGCCTTTTTGGTTAGGCCCGCGTTATTTTCTAGTAGAGGTGGAAATTATTCAATCCTAATGGAGCAACGGCCCTGGGCCATCAGGTTGATCTCGTTTACCACGGTTAGCGCAACTTCGGCCTGGCCACTTTTGGGGCCGGAGCGAAAGTACCAATGGTCCTTTCTTGTGGGATCCTGATTGTAAGAGCCCATCTTGGCGTTGAACAGAAAGTGAAGCGGAGGATGTTCGTCTCTAACCTCGATATCCAAATCGGTCCTTTCACCGGGGTGGATTGTCCTAGCTCGCGGCTCAAAGCGTAAGATGCGCGGAGCGTCAGGATCTTCGGAGAGGGATTGCACTGTCACTGTTTCCTTCAGACTGTTGTCGATGTTCAAGGCAAGTCCCTCAAGACTAAATTCTTTTCCGTTGGAACTGTAATTCTCGAGGTTAATCCCAATGTTGTTGCGCATAAATGCTATAGATGCGTTGGGGTCAGGGTGCTTATATACTGCGACATCGCCTATTTTGGCATTGAACTCAACGCGCGGCTCGCTCCACATCTGCGAATAAACGATTTGCAATAACAAACCTTCCGCCACGTCTTTGGCGGTCTGATGACCGACGATCACCGTCAATGCAAAAGCAGAGCGAGATTCGTACTGACGATAGAAGTAGTTGCGTCCGACCCAAGTCGAGATGATCGGCAAGAGCGTCTCATGATCCAGTTCATACTGTTCAAGCCGAGGGAGCCGAGAAACTGACGGAGAGAAACCTGCCACCAATTCCTGTTCGCGCAGCGGCCAATCCTCGAAATTCAGAGTACGCTTCAATGACTCGAGGGCCGCGGCGGGCGTGATTGCGTTCGCGTGATCGGATGTTTCAGATCTTATCATTGCCAATTCCTTTGGAGCCTAGATGCTGAGCGCTTCCGGCACTGGCGCCCCTCCGTCGCGCGCCGCCTCCGCCGGAGTGGACGTATCCAACACGATACCTTCGTATTCAGTCTGAGACATGTCGATTAGCCAGCCCGCTGCCTTCATGAATAGGCGGTTAGCCAAACTCGTCGCCGTGCCTAAAGTAACTATTAATATTAAGAAAGCCAGAATGTAGTAACCGAGGGCGCGGGCGCAACCCAAACTTCCGCGCATGCAAGCATCATAATTGTTCCCGGTCTGCTTCGAATAAGCATGGTTGCCAAAACTGGTGCGTCCGGCGTCATCGATTCCCACCAGTGGAACATCGTAGGGGGCTGGCCGCAAGCCATAGAAAGGGTTGTTACACAGACCGCGACCTATGGGAAAGACGGGATGAAGATAGCCAAACGGCCCATGAAACTGGTAACTCAGATGGCACCCCAGGACGTTCGAGAAAGTTGTAACGGCGGCAGCGCAGTCGTAGCAATTGACTATAGGTCCATTTGTAAAACCGCCCAGCCACTCAACGATTTCGAAAAGACCGAACGAGTAGTAGAAGGGACGACCGCCCCAAATATCGTACTGCAAGGGTTCGCCGTTGACGTGTTGCACGACACGCGCGGCTGCTTCGCTGGGATCGCTAAGGCCGACAGTATTTGCGCCCACGATTGCGTAGTCCAGCGCCTGAGTCCATGGGTAAACCTGCGGGTCAGTTTGCGACCAGGGCTCGGGCGGTTCCTCGAGTACAACATAGATTCGGTGGCGCGTGGTGTCCATTGGAAACCATACACCACTGTGCGGACACTGGTAGAACCAATCCCACCGGATGTCGCGACGTGTAATGGCAGAAAACGAACGATGGCGCAGAGGAATTCGGACGAACTCATGGTCCCCGGAATGACTGGTATCTCGCGATACTCCATTAACGAAGTGAATAGTAATAGGGTCGATGGCCCCGAGTATTCCTCCTCCAGTGGCCTTGATCCTTCCGCTACGGTCGGGTTGGGCGGGATCGATTTGAAAGCGGGCCTCAATGTAAACCGTTTGTCCCCGTGTTTCCTTGAGAGCGTAGGCTGCACGAGAGTCTTTGGCTAGGACTTTACTTTGATCCCATTCCGGAATTGTGACCTCGTGAAGTCGGTCAACTCTGATATTTAACGCGTCGTTGGAGAGATTCGTTTGGTCGTAATTAAACTTGATATGAGTGATCCAAATGCTGCAGGAAGGTTCCCGGTCTGTGGGATCGTGACCTGGCTCATCTTCTCTCATGGCCATTCCTCGGTGGAAATGGGAAGGTGAAATAACACCTGCCCCTGGAGACCATTCTCAACTCGGAACGAGACGGCTAAGCGACAATTAAAGATCTTATTTTTCGCGAGGATTCGCTTACGCTAACCATTCGGCTAGATATCACAATATCGACGATGATTGCAAGGAAAATTGACGATTAATTTTGAGATAATGGGCCAATTCGTCCACTCCGTCATGGCTTCGCCTTTGCTCCCGGCTTTGCAATCACCAGGGGATCGGCTTCCATCTCTCTCCGGTAAAACATGCGCGGGCGTTGCAGGCTGCGCTGCTCAGGATCGGCAATATTCTTCTCGCCTTCCGTGAATGCGATGTCCAGGCCCAGACCACGGGCCTGCTTCATTTTTTCTTCCTGCATTTGGGGCACGCGCTCAGTGGCGAAATCAAGCCATTCACGGGCACTCAAAATCCCGTCCTTTGGTTCGTTGTCGGCGACCGCCGTCTTCAATCCTTCTTCGACCAATACATAAGTGAGCAAGCCGTGACCGAATTGCGCGGCCTCGAGCGCTGCCTGATAACTCTGGGCCGCCGTGAGAATGTACATCCCCTTTTCGTAAGCCAGTTGGGCCAGACCTTTCGAGTTCATCGGCCCGCGGCGCTTCTCTTCGGCTTCGAGCGCCTGGCCAGAGTTGCAGGCATCGATGACCATCAAAAGGGATCCGGCAGCCAGGCCTTCGACCGATTCTTCCAATTCCTGGTCAGAGATGCTGTGCGAGAGAATCGTCTTGAGTCCGCCCTCGTTCAACTCACCGCGGTTGCCGGTGTAACCAAGGTCGTGTGGGATCAAATAGAACCGCTGCCCGGAAGCAGTGCCATGCCCGGCGAAGTAAATGATCACCGCGTCTTCGGGCTCGGCACGCTTGAGCCGGTCGAGCGGCCCTGCCTTTAACGAGGGCGGTCCGGTGCCGGCCATTCCGGCCAGGCGCTGCAACGCGGAAAGAATATTTTCCTTGGTTGCATTCTCGTTGAGCAGGGAAATAACTTCGACGCGATCGAAGCGACCGAGTTGCGCTTGCTGGTGGCGAAGCTCTTCGGCAAAGCTTTGCGCGTCGGCCACGGCGTATTTCAAATTGTACTGAGCGTTTGCATATTCATTGACGCCCACCGCAATGAGCCACGCCGTACCCGCGCGCTTCAGGCTGTCGGCGCCGGTCAACACGAGGTTAGCGTCTTTGCTCTTGACGTTGTCTTGGTTGAAGGCGTACGCGGTCAAACGGTTCGGTCCCGCAACCAAGGTGATTTCTTCTTCCATTGTGGCGGCCGTCTTTCCTTTTAGGGCATCGCCGTGCCAAACCTTCACCAGCGAGCCGTTGCGAAACAGACGCACATCACGCGCGCCGCTGCCCTGAGGATGATCTCTGTCGGCGACAGCATCAGTTATTTCGATCTTTACTTTGACGTTACGCGCGGCGATGCTCGAGGCAGGGGCAGGTTCACCTGCAAGTGATAACTTCACGATTGGTTGTCGTCGATCTTTCTTTGAGACGTCCTGAGCCACGCGCGGACGTTTGCCGGCAAAGACATCGCCCAGCAGTCCGGGGTAATAGAATTCGTTGAAGAACCATTCGATCGGAGCGACATTGAAAGTATCCTGGTTGTAGCGCCAGAGAATCTGATTCCAGGATGCCGGCGTGCCGTCGAACAGACCTTCGGGCGTTACCACTATCCATTCACCGCCGTCGTCAAGAGAGACAAGCGTCAACAAATGTTCGCCGGTGTTTGCGTCCCAAAGAAAGGTACTGCCGTCCTCGCCGGCTGACGCCAGCAGGCGCCCGTCAGGACTGAAGTCCATCGATTCGACGTTGGCAGTGTGGCCAACGAGGGTGCGCAGTTCGCGCCTTGATGCGAGGTCCCAAATCTTAATCGTGTTATCGGTGCTACTCGTTGCCAGCAATTTGCCATCGCGACTAAATGCTACGTTCGTCACACCTTTGCCATGACCTCTGATGGCCCCGACTTCACGCCCGGTGGCTACGTCAAAGAGCAGAACCTGGCCAATCGTCTCGACCTTGATGTCCTTGAGAAAGTCCTGAGGGTCGGGCGGCTTTTGGTTCTTCGACCTTTTCTGGCCGGCATCGCTCATCAAGGTTGCCATATCAAAATTTGACTTTGATTCAACACCGCCGGTGGCGAGTGTTCGGCCGTCCGGACTAAAGGCGGCCGAGGTTACGGTTTTGCCCATCGTGCCGGCAGTCATCGTGCCCAGCACGTTTGTGATCATTGCACTCATGTCGGCCATACTTGGCAGGTTCGGCATCGTCGGCATCGAGCCCGGTTTCATTTTGGGAAGTGAACCGAGGTTCGGCAGCGATCCAGGATTTGGGAACGAACCCGGATTTGTCGCTGGTGCCGCCGCCGCAAAACTGCGCAGCCGGTTCCCTGACGCGATATCCCAAAGCACGACTTCGCCCTGACCGGTAACAGTGAGCAACTCTCGCCCATCCGAAGTGAAGCCAACTTCATTTGGGGCAGTTGGGAGCGTCAGCGTCCGCACCTCACGTCCGGAAGTTACGTCAAAAATCCTGACCTGGCTCGAAGGCAGACCACCGATCGTTCCTGGCCCCTGCGATTCTTGATCCTCAATGTACCGAGCAGCCAACAGATGCCCGTCCGGGCTGAAGGTCACGCGCTCAACGCCGCCGCCTGTCATTGACCGGGTGAGTGTCTGTAGTTGACGACCCGACGTCGTCTCAAGAATTGTGATGGTGTTGTTGTTGGGAGCGAACATCGCGATCACTTTGCCACCGGGGGCGGGTATGCCGAACAACTTGTCGGAAGGTGTTGGCGTCACCCGCAAGCCGCGGCCGGTGCGCAGGTCCCAGCGAGTGCGTCCGCCGGCCGACAGTTGCGTACCGTCCGCGCTGAAGGCCACCGCATAGGCCATATTGCTGCGGCCGGTCATTGGCAAAATCTGCTTGCCCGTTTCGGTTTCCCACAGCAAGGTCTGCGTTCCAAAGCCGCCTGTGGCTACTTTCTTTCCGTCGTCGCTGAACCCCGCGAAGACCCCACCAGTTTGGGTGAAAACTCCAAGGTTGGGAACGTTCAAGGTCGGCAACTCGCGGCCGGCGACCAGGTCCCACAACTTAATGGTGTACCCCTCGGAAAGCGCGAGCAGGCGACCGTCACGGCTGAATTTGATCAGACTGTAATCCTGAGCGGTGGGCGCCAGGTCGCGCTCAGTTTGCTTCGTGGTGACTTCCCAGATCTTCAACCTCTTTTCTACGATACCGGCAGCGACTAGATGACCGTCCGCGGCAAAGCAAAGCTCGAGGCTGTCGATCTGATCGTGCGGAAGGCTCACTGAACGCGCCGCACGTCCCGTGGTTAGATCAAGAAATCTTATTTCGGTTTTACCGGCGTCGGCGACGCGTGCCAGTTGGTTGCCATCCGGACTCAGCGCCATTCCCCCTTCGCCTCCCATGAAGCTCGACGCATTTAGAGAAGTCGCCTCCTGAGTTTTCAACTCGCGCCAGCTCGCCACGTCCCAGACTTTGATCGCATCGCTGACGGTCACGAGCTTTTTGCCATCAGCACTGAAGGCGATAAAAGTGACGCCGAAAGAAGCCATGAATGAAGCCTGTCCTCCGGTGAGTGTTTGTACTTCACGACCCGTGATCACGTCGTACACCTTTACGGAGTTGCTGCCCGCGGCTGCTGCCAGCAGGCGACTGTCGGGGCTAAAGGCCAAGACGGTCGAAATGCTCATGGCATTCTGACCACCCGTGGAAATGTTGCGCAGCTCGCGGCCCGTTGCTGTCTCCCACAGCTTGATCGTGGTGCTGCGGAACGTCGCGGTTGCAAGCAGACGGCCATCGGGGCTGAAGACCAATCGCGTCGCCCCGAAAAAGTTGTTGTATCCAGTCTGAAGAACGAGTTCCGGTTTGGCTTCTTTCGCTTTTGTCTGATCGCTTTGTGATGTGGGTGAGGAGTTTTCAATTCCGAGGCCGCGTCTGTCCGGCGGCGTAGGGGCGGCCGTCTGTGCAGCGCCCGTGTGTGCGCAGACTGATATGAGAATAGTTAAGGCAAACTGCCAAAATTGCAAATCCCTTCTACAAGGCATTAAAGCTTTTTTCATGATGTCGAGAAGAGCCTAATTACTGGAAAGGGCGCTGTCAACGATTACGGGTTATTCAGACTGCCAGACTTGAATTGCTCATGAAGATCGACGACGGAAATCGCTGCAGAGTTCCGGGAATCCTGATAGCTCGCTTCAGAACAAAATCGAACAGCAGTGGATTGTAATCGTAAATTTCATTGATGCAAACGCGCTCTTCGCTCGTGATGTAGCCTTGCCGTACCAGTGCTCCGGTCCTGATCAGCGCATTGATCGCCGGCAAGGGATAGTCGCTGCCGTTTACCAGACGCTCGTGCAAGTCGTCCCGTTGCAGAACCGTCGTCAGCGGTCTTCCGATACGGTTGTATTGGGTCATTGCCGAGATGTCGGCGAACAGCAATCCTTCGTAACGCTTGTCGTCCATCAGACGCAGGAACAGATCAAAGTTGGGCACGCGCTTTCGTTTGGGATCGTCGAGGTCTTCGTTATCGCCGAGTCCCGCGCAGTGCGCGACGATCACCTTCACTCCCGAGTCGAGCGCGCGCCGCAGTAACAGAGGATTACCAAACCGCTGATCTTCTTTAGCCTCAACAGCCTTTTCTTCACCACCGTGACTCAACAGGACGAGATTGAGTTCTTTCATCTTCTGATAGAAAGGATCGCATAGCTCATCGGAAGGATCGATGCCCATCGCATTCGGCAGCCACTTGACCATGCGCGCGCCGCGCTTCGCGCCGCGTTCCAGTTCTGCCAAAGCGTCCGCGCGATAAGGATTGACAGAGATTACCGGCTCGAAAAGATCGGGACGTTGTTGGGCAAGCGCGAAGACGTAATCGTTCGCGACAAAGAAATCAGTCTTTTCCAAATTCGGAGTGCCGTCGCGATGGTAGTTCTTATCGAACGCCAGCAGCCGATGCCGGCCGTGACCTTCGATGTTGCTGGCTAAACGAACCAGTCGTTCGAACATTTGCGCGTCCGCGTTCTCGACGTCCGTTACCGCGCCGGCGCTGAGATAAACTTTGAATTTGAGGTGATGAAATGGACGCTTCCAGGTGAGCATCGTCGGATTGACGAAAGTGTCCGTGCCGCCAGTGCCAATTCCCGCAACGTGAGTGTGATAGTCAAGGAGTCGCGCCGGATCGATATCAGCAAAGGCGCGCTTGATTAAGTCACCCGCCTTCGTGCTGATCCTGGTTTTCATTTCTTCCGGCTGATGAGTGAAAGCGCCGGCGATGTGATGGAGAAGGCACATGGTTGAGCGTCTCTGAGGCGGTGCTCAACTGTGCGCGCGACGGCTTTGCGAGAACACCCACGGCAAAAGCTCCGGTTCGTCGAATGCTTTGGTCCAAACCGTGTGTCCTTCATCCGCGTATTCGGTGTACTTCGGCTGGCCGCCTGCTTTGCGGATCGCGGCGATCATTGTGCGCGAGCGCTCGACGTTGACGCTTTCGTCCCTGGCGCCGTGAAAAGCCCAGATTGGAATTCTGGTCAGCTTTGCCGCCTGAGTCTCGTCGCCGCCGCCGCAAAGTGGGATGGCCGCGGCGAACATCTCCGGCTGCGCAGATATTACTGACCACGTGCCAAAGCCGCCCATCGATTGCCCCGCGACGTAGAGCCTGAGCGGGTCGATGCGAAATTTACGTTGCAGGTCGCTAAGCATTTCCAGCGCCAGCAGGAGCGGCGCGGCGGGCTTCGCCGCACCTTCCGACCAGACTGCGTTGTCGGGGCATTGCGGAGCAACTACGAAGCAAGGATGTTTCGCCTGATTCTCGGGCGTGGTCCACACATGAGTGCCGATCACGTTGCCGATGGAAATCTGGTTAAGATTATTGTTGCCGCGACCGGCGGAGCCGCAAAGCCAAAGCACGAGAGGATATTGTTTTCGCTGGTCGTACGCCGGCGGCACAAACAAGCGGTAAGGCATCGTCTGCTTACGAGCGTTACGATACGTTTCCGCCACGAAGACTTCGGTGTCCGCAGCAAACAGGAGTCTTCGCGGCAACAACACGGCCGCGCCGAGGGCGAGACAAAAGTGACGTCGACTGAAAATCATTCTTCGTGGAGAGGAGGTCCGCGAACCCATTCATGCTCCGGTCGCCTCTCGCTTCGTTACCTGTCCCGCGCCGCTCACGTGTTTGTTGACCTTGGGATTCCCGGTGTAAGTTACCCGGCCGGCGCCCGACACGTTAACATCCAGTTCATCGCTGACGTTGACTTCAACCCCGGCGGCGCCCGTGACCGTAACGTCCGCTTTCTGGGCGCGAAAATCATTCGCGTCAATCTTGCCGGCACCCGTTGATCTGATCTTCAACGCTTTGCTCTGCCCGGAAGCAGTCACGGTCGCCGCTCCGATCGATTCAATTTCGAAATCATCATTCTTCACGTCGGAGATGTGAAACTTGCCCGCGCCGGTGCTTTTGACGCTTTCCAGATTGGGAACCGCAATGCGGAGCGCGATGCTGCCCCTGGAGCTATAGTGCTTCGTAGTGGTGACTCGAAGTACTCCGCCTTTCACCTCGGTTTCAATCAGCGGCAGAATGTTATCGTCGGCTTCAATCTCAAAGCTCGCGGGCTTCTGACAAGTCACTTCTACTTCAAAAGCGCCGCTGGTTTCGATTGCAGTGAACGCCGGCAAGTCTCTCTTTTCAGTCTTGCGAACGCCAGAGCCTCTCACTCCGCACGCCGAGAGGACGAACACACAGCCGAGTGCGAAAGTCAAAAGAATTGCGGTCTTTTTCATGGGGATCGACTCCTTTGTTTCGAGCGTAACGAATAATACCGAGATCCGAATGAGCGGCAAAGCGAATTCCGCCGGGGTAGTGATGCAGTTGAATGTGGCACGCGCGTCCGGCGCGTGATTCACACGCGGGTCGAGCACCCCAGCGGGGCTATCCCGCCGGGGACCCCGCACGCCCATGCCACGACCAATTACTCAAATTGCTTCTTGAACTCGTCGAACTGCCGGCGCAAGCCTTCGACGTCCGCGGCGAGAGACTCAACCCGATGTTCAAGACTGACGACTTTTTCGGCTTCAGCAGATTTGCGCGTCTGTTTCGTGACCGGTGTGGCGCCGTCGGATTCTTCGAGCTTCACTTCACCGGCCAGTAGCTGCGCAAAGCGGGCCTCTTTCTGTCCTGCCTGGCGCGGCAGCTTTATCACCAACGGCTCGGGGTCCTTCGTGCTCAGCGAATGGAGAGTCTGTTCGATTTCCTCCAGTCCGGCCGCCTCGTACAGCCGGTATGCGCGCCCGCGAATCTCGCCTGAAGTTTGCGGCCCGCTGAGCATCAGCACGCACATCACCGCAATCTCTGGCGGGCTCAATTGCAGGTTTTCCACCACATGCTTGAATTTAGGGACCCGGCTGGTGCTGCCAAAGAAAACATAGGCCAGATTTTTCTCGCGCAAACTGTCGAGCGCCTGCTCGACTTCAGCTTCAGTGAGCGCGGTGACCGGATTGCGATTGTTCTTCTGATTGCAGGCGAGCGTCAAAGAGTTGAGCGTCAGCGGATAGTACTCCGGCGTCGTGATCTGCTTTTCGATCAAAGAGCCGAGAACGCGGACTTCGTTAGGGGTTAGTGTTGGCACGCGGGGATTATACTGTCACCTGACTTGATGCGCATCCCGGCGCCGGTCTTCAGCTCTGTAGGAGCGAGATGTTTATAGCTCGAGTGATGAGGTCGGTACCGGGAGCGGTAGCGACCGGGTTATCGTTCTGACAGACTCGACCGTCGCTCAGATTGAGACCCGGTCGCATCCACCACCCCACGCGGGCTGCCCGCGCGGGGACCCCGGTCCGCTCCCGGTACTGACTCCATGACGGAGAAAAAAGGTGACTCGATAAGGTGACTTATGGCACATCCCTGCGGCGATGAA
>DATGVD010000163.1:0-2119 GCA_035300785.1 Pyrinomonadaceae bacterium
AGTTTGCCCCGCAATGTCCAGAAGGACGAAGAGACCGGTCTCACCTGGCACCTCAAGGACGAAGTCATGCGCCGCGGTCGCGTTTACTACGCGAAACTCGCGGGCGGTCGTTCGATGTTTGTCGCGCCGCGCCTGATCAGCCATTTTGCCGCGGTGTGGATGCCACGGCGGAAAGAGGAGCCGCTGGTTTTGTCAGACACAGCCCAGCGGGTTCTCAAAGTGCTCCGGCGCGAACACGACCTGGCCACGGGCGACCTGCGCACGGAAAGCCGAGTAACCGAACGTGCGGCATTCACACGCGCCCTCGATGAGTTACAACGCCGGATGAAGGTGATCCCTCAGGATGTCATCTATCAACCGTTTTCCTACATCTGGACCCTGGCCGAAGACCGCTTTCCGGAAGAGCTGAGAAAACCGATTCGCCGCAAGACGGCGCTGCGAGAGATCGCTCGAGCATATCTGGCCGGCGCCGGGATGACGTTACTCGGCGAGACGGCGCGCGCTTCGGGTTTGAGCCGCGTTGAAGCGGGTTCCGGAAACCATCAACTGGTAGATGAAGGATATGCAGTCCGCCTCAGGCAAGGGATCTACGCGCTGGCATCATCGAAGAACGGCTAACGCTTTTCCCTCTCCCACTGGGAGAGAGTTAGGGTGAGGGCTTAGGCTGCGGACTCCAATTGATTACCTTTGTCGTTGAATGCCATTCGCGCACTGTAGAAATCTAAAAAATGCTCCGTAGACCCTCATCCCCAACCCTTCTCCCAGTGGGAGAAGGGAGAAAGACTCAAATCGATAACCGATCGGGGTCAGGCTTGCGATTCGCTTCGATTGATCCATTGATTCATTGATTCAATAGCGAAACCGAAACCGGGTCAGGCCCAGTACAGGTTCTGTGATAAAGTTCGGTTTCATGAAGAGACTAAACTGGCAGATCTGGGCAGGATTTGTCCTTAGCCTGGTTGCGGGACTTAGCTACCCGTTTGTATTCGTGCGGTGGCCGATAACCCGTGAATTTCCATGGGCCAATCTGGTCCTGTTCGCGATCGCGTTCGTGCTCTTGTTTCTCGGCCTGCGCCGGGCCTTCAAACCTGACAAGAGAATCGTTTCAAAAATCTTCAGCTCTTTGGCGGCAACGTTTGGACTATTACTTGTCGCAGGGCTTCTTTTTATGATCTTCGTCATGGGCTCGTGGCTGCCTGCATCGGCTGGAGCGCCACAGGTCGGACAGAAGGCGCCCGACTTTACCCTCACTGATTCGAACGATAAGCCGGTCACCCTGGCTCAATTGTTGACTGAGCCAATTAACAATAAGCCGCCAAAAGCCGTCCTGCTGATTTTTTACCGAGGCTATTGGTGAGGGAATTGTCACTTCGAGTTGCGAAGTTTCCAAAAGAATGTGGATAAGTTTATCGACGCCGGAATCCGGGTCGTGGGGATCAGCGTTGATACGACCGAGAAGACTCGCGAATATATGCTTCAAAAAGCTGGATACACTTTTACTTTTCTCTCGGATCCAAAACTCGACGCAATTGGCCGCTATGATCTGGTTCACGTCAAGGAGCTAGCCAGCGGCAAAGACATTGCGCGTCCGGCTGAGTTCCTGCTCGACTCCTCAGGCACAGTTCGCTGGCGCATGGTGACAGAGAATTTTTTTGTGATAGCGCGGCCGGAACAGGTTCTCGAAGCCGCAAAGTCGTTGCAGTGAAGAGTTGGCAACCAAAACCGGGGTCAGGCTTGCGATTTTGCGATTCTAGAGCGCCGGCTCCGAGATCATTCAACCCTGGGCGCTAGGCCACGAGAGAGATGTTATGAAACGCACCTGGACAATCATCGGCGTAAGCGATGTGCCGAGTAGCTTCAAATGGTACCAGTCGCTCTTCGGCCAGCCCGAGACGCGACCCGCCCATTCTTACTTTGGTCAGATCCTCGATTCGGATGGAACTGTTCTACTCTGCCTACACCAGTGGGGCGCACACGAGCATCCTTCGTTGACGAGCCCGGACAACGCGACACCTGGCAACGGGCTCCTCTTGTTCTTCCGCGTCGACGATTTCGATATGTCGCTGAAAAGGGCACGCGCGCTCGTCGCCCGGCTTGAAGAAGAACCGAACACGAACCA
>DATGVD010000164.1:0-6115 GCA_035300785.1 Pyrinomonadaceae bacterium
TCAGACCTTTGATCCCCAGGATGTTCGCGTTGTGATGCAGGTAGATAAGAATCGAGCAGAGCAGCGGATAGAGGAACGAAAGCGCAAAGAACGCCGTGAATAGTTTCGATCGAAAAACGTCCACGTACGCGTGGCGCGGAATGATCAGGAACCGGCTCCATTCCGGAGTCAGTCGCCCTTCATATCGCTTGTAAGTGCGTTCAAGAACCGCCATGACCGTTCTCCATCGCCTTCTTCCCTCTCCTTCTGGGAGAGGGTTAGGGTGAGGGCTTACGAGACCACTAAGACAAATTCATCAAATAGTTATTCCGCTAACTCCCTCACCCCGACCCTCTCCCATGGGGAGAGGGAGTTCAGCGGCACCGTTCTCCATCGCCTTCAAGAAGATGTCTTCGAGAGAATCACGCTTGAAAGTCAGCCGCCGAATTTGCATCTGCGCCGCGGACGCCAGCCGGTACAGATCGCGAATCTCAGTTCGCTCTTGCAGGATCACTTTCAAAAGATGTTCGCCCGTGACCGCGTATTCACAGCCCAGCGTGCCGAGCGACGCCGCGAATGTCTTCTGATCGCCGCGCGTTTCCAGCATCAGGAATTTCTTGTTCGCTTTTCGCTCTTCTTCGAGGTTGCAGTAAACGACCAGCCGGCCATCCTTTAGAATCAGAATTTCTTCGCAGCATTCTTCGACATCGCGTAACAGATGCGAAGAGAGCACGATGTGCGCCTGGCCACTGTCGCGAATCTCGCGAATCATTTTGATCATCCGCTGGCGGGCGGGCGGATCGAGGCCATTGGTCGGCTCGTCAAGAAAGATTAGCTTTGGTCCGTGCACGATCGCCTGCGCCAGCTTGGCAAGTTGTTTCATTCCCAGCGAAAACGTATCGACATTCCGGTAGCGCGCTTCGCCCAGCCCCACAAAGAACAATGCTTCGTGCGCACGTTCCAGCGCGGCGCCCGGCGGCAGGCCGGAAAGCTCGGCCATGAACCGCACGAAATGCACGCAGGACATTTTGGAGATGAACGAATCGCGCTCAGGCATGTAACCGATCAGCGATTTGATTTGATTGGCATCGCCGCGAATGTCTTGATCGAAAATGCGCGCCGTGCCGGATGAGGGCGGATGAAAACCCAGCAGGGTGTGAATCAGCGTCGTCTTGCCCGCGCCGTTTGGCCCGAGCAAGCCGATGGCCCGCCCGCGCAACTCGCCGCGCAGGTTTTGCAGAATCGGCCTGCGGCCAAAACTTACGGACAGATTATCGAGGGTGATGACGCCGGGACTGCTAACGTTGGACTGAGGATCGTTCGGTGCTGCGGCGGCGTAATCCATTTGTGTGATTGAGACTTCGTAGCGCTTGGACCAGATCCGACCAATTCGAAATCAAAAAGAACGCTCCCCAGAATAAGCCAATCGCTGTTCTTACGAAAAGACTGTCCCATGAGTTCAGAAATAATACGGAGAGTCCGAGGGCAATCAGAGTGAGGCCGTGGAAGAGAAATCTGTGATCCGCGGGAGAGCCTGGCTGAGTTGCTATGTCTGACTGAATAGGTTTCATTGGAATTCTTTTCTTTCTCCCTCTCCCGTTGGGAGAGGGTCGGGGTGAGGGTTTAGCGCGGAACGTTCCGCAGAAAACTGTCTTCTCTCTCACGAGCAGCAGAGTTGCTTCGCCATTCCTCCAATCAGGCCCGGCCCTCAGGAGAAGAAAAACAAATAGAGAGGTTGTTTCTAAGCCCTCACCCAGCCCTTTCCCAAAGGGAGAGGGAATCGCGGTCGCTACTTCTGCCGCATACCCTGGCCCAGAATGTGCTCCAACTCGAACGCGTTCGGCATCCCGAGCAGCGTTGCCGGACTCAATCCGAACGGCCCGCCTTCGGTGTTCGACGCGAACTCGATCCGATCGCCGAACGCGTACGCATACGCGAGCGTCGGTTGCATGCTCGCGGCCATCGCCTTAATCGTTTTTTGCTGTTCCTCTGGCAATGACTTGGCCGAGTTGCCGATTTGATTCGCGAACGGCTGCACCAGCGGCGCAAGATTGTGATAGATCAGCGCCGAAAAATTAGCGTTGCCGTCCGCCGGCAAGCCGGCGGTGAACTTCGCCGAGCGATTCAGCGACGTGCCGGTATCGTGATACTGCAGCGCCTGCTCGATCAGCGCGCGCGACGGTCCAGCAATCATATAGCCCTTGCTGAACGTGTAGTTCACTTCGATCATCCCGAAGTCCTTCGACCTTAGGGTGTAAAGCGTGCGGCCGTTGAAATCGGAATGCTCCAGCGCCAGGCCGTTCTTCCCTTCCTTTGCGGCTTGCTTGTTGATTTCTTCGACGACGCGCTCGAGGGTCTGCTGCAAATGCGCCGGGTCGTTGACTTCGAAAATCAGCTTCCACGAAGGCGTCGGTAGAATCGGCCCATCGATCGCGAATGCGTACTCGCCACCGAGCGGCGCGGCAAAATCTTTGCGCACATCCAGCCCGTGCTCGGTCTGCAACTGAGTCAAATGCTTTTTCAGATCCGGGGCAACCGTGTCCAGCACGCCCAACAGATCGTCAACCAATGCCGTTGGATTCTTTACCACAAAGCCCGCCACCAGATTCGCATCCGGCGAGATGTATTCGAGCGATCCCATCGGCGCCGGTTGGGCCAGCCACGACGTGATCCCGTGATCAGCCTGATTGAATGAAAGCACCGCGCGGGTGTGCGTCTTGCCGTCGGTATCTTTCTGATCCAGGACAAAAGATTTCAGATTGAAGACGCCCAGTTGACTTAGCGCTTGTTCGTGCTGGTCGCCGACCGCGATCCGGCGCAGACCTCTGGTGTGGGCGATGATCTTTTCCAGATCGGCCGCGACCACCAGGCCGGCGCCTTCGCGATAAACATCGGCGACGCGCGCATAGAATGGCGTCGCCGCAAAGCCGCTGGTTGAGCTTTTCGCCAGCGATTGCAATTGATCGAGTTTCGGAGAGGCAACGAGCACATCGCCATTGATCCAGACGTACAGTTCTTTGTCCTTCGTACCCGCGCTGCTCGAGTTAGCCAAGGGTTGCGCGGCTCGTGGATCGTCTATCCACTGGACCCGCGGCCCCTTGCCGGCGCCGCCCATTTTTTGGACCTCAGAATCAAAGAAGGCGTGAAAGCCGACCGGGTTTTTCAGTTCAGCCAAAACGATTGGCCCGACCGGATTTCCCTGATCATCCATGCCCGCGCTGACGGCGATTTCGTCGCCGAGCTGCTCGCCAAATTCCTTGATTACCGAAATCGCCTGATCGACTGCCGGAACTTTTGCCTCGCCGTGATTCTGGAACCATTCGCGCAGCGCCGGGTTCTGTTGAATGCGTTCCTGCATGATGCGGTGCGATTCCGCAATCGTCGCGCCGAGATTCGGCAGCGCCGCATACAGCACAGTGCTCTCTGGCATCATGTCGAGCAGACGCGTAGAGTGACGCGCGCCGGGCTTCGCGACGGAATTGAGTTCATTTTGCAGCGCGGCCAGACTTTGCAGAGTTTTCGCATAACGCGCGGCATTTCGGCTCCACGCGACTTCGTCCTTGATCGGAATTGTTTCAATTGAGGCACTGGTCGTCGCCTGCTCGCCGGCGCGCAACACGCGCTGCTGGCCTGAGCGATCGAGCTGCACTTCCCCTTCGATCACGCTGACGCGCGAGCCTTTGGTGCCCGCATTGGCCGAGAAGGTCGTGCCCGTCACCGAAACCAGTGAGTCACCTGTGTCCACGAACAGATGGTTCTTTTGCTTCGCCGCTTCGACAATCACGCTGCCGCGATCGAGATGGATTGTCGTGCCGCGCAGAGTCTGATCGATCGAGAACTCGGAACGATCCTTCATTTCGATCGTCGTGCCGTCGCCCAAACGGACGACTGCATGCGCGTCCTTCGCGGTCCGAATCACCTGGTTGCGCGCCAGCTTCTCGCCCAAATTGATCACGCGCGTCTGTGAATCAGCTACCGAGTAAACCGGACCGTCGGCCGCTTCCACCGTCGCCTCAAACGATCCGAAAGGCAAGTAACGTTGGATCAGCGGCAGCGCGATCAGTCCCAAACCGATCACCAGCACCGCCGCGATACCCCAACGCACGACCACCGGGCTCAAACTGTAGTTCAAAGTTTTTCGCGCCTGTTTGCGCGCCGGTATTGGCGCCGCCACGCGGGATTCGCGCGCTTGCTTCAAAGCCCTCCGGCAGGGAATGCACTCGTGCGTGTGATCGACCAGCAAAAGCGAACGCGCTTCCGACAACTTCCCGCCGAGAAAGGGCGGGATGAGCGACTGAAAATCCGCGCACCCTTCGATTGTGTTCGCCGGCGCGCTCGCATAAACCGGGGTCCCCGGCGCGGCAGCCGCGCTGGGGTGGTCGGGCGGGTGGTGCGCCTGCATCGTGCGGGCGTCAGCTTCCACCGATAGCCGCGCCCACACGCGCTCCGTTGCCTCGCTTGCCACAGACGTATCGACCTGTTCATTTCGAATTCCGGCAGTGACTTTGTCCAGGATGTTTTCGACTTCTTTGTTTTTCATAACTTCTCCCAGGATGATTCCAAAAAGTGTTTTCTTTGCGCCCTTGCGTGAATGGTTTTCGCAATCACGCCGAATGCTTTTGCAAATAACTCCCAATCTCTTTCCGCAGTCTTGCCCGCGCGCGATGCAGCGTCACGCCAACGACCAGCGCCGAGGTGCTCATGATTCGGGCAATCTCGCCGTTGTCGTAGCCTTCAAAATATCGCAGAGTAAACATCTGCGCGGCGTTTGCTCCCAGCCGCGATACTGCCGCGCGAATCAGATTTCTCAGTTCGCGATCTTCATGTCCCGCTTCCGGATTTCTCGGTGCAGCGAACGAAGCAACCACCTTGCCGGTTTCGACCTCATCGAAAGCCACCGCTCTCGATCGTTTGCGGCTGCGCAGCAGATCGAGGGAAGCATTGATCGCCGCGCGCGCGAAGTATCCTTCAGGGTTTTCCAGCACGCTGGGTGACTCTGGCCCGCGCGCCAGACGCAGAAAGACTGTCTGCAAGACGTCTTCCGCATCCGCCGCGCTGCCCGTAACGCGATGTGCCGTGCGAAACACTCGATCGGAATGCTGCCGGAAAAGAATTTCCAGCGGGCTCTGCCTTTCCATCGCGCTGCTGGACATCGAATTGCGCCCAGCCGGAACCACGTCTTTGGTTACTGACTCGATCAATTCTACGGCTTTCAGCGGTTTTACAGCGGCCAGCACAACTTCCTCCTGAAAATCTTCTCCGCTCATAAAACGCTCCTCGGCGGTAGATTATTAACACCGACTGGATGAAATTTGGAAGATGGGGAGAAAGGTCAACCCGGGTGCGGCTCCGCCGCCTGATGTGCGGAAGGTCTGTGACGGTCTGTGACCTTCCGTAGTAGAGCTCAAGAGTGATTGGGGCTACGCCCCAGTTTGGGGGCCCAGCCCCGAGTTAAGATCCAACGCGAACGGTAAGGCAGAGCCTTACCGCACATCAGGCGGCAAAGCCGCGCACTGTTCACGGTCCGAATCGGTTGCGGTATTCCTGCGAGGTCACAAAGCCTGTCACCATCCCACGCGGGTCATTCGTAGAATCCAGCACCTGAATCCATTGCAGGTAGAATCCGTCCGGCTGCCTTCGCAGGTATCCAAAGTACTCCATTACCGCGTATGCCTGATGGTTGTACTTCGTAGACACTTCCGCGCTCTCCACGATCTGTCTCAGCACTGCCGCCCGCGTCGTCGTCGCGTTGTTCAAGCCGTCAATCATCGCTTGCCGGCTCGACAACGTCACGCCCGCTGTGTTCAGTATCGTGTCTACGTACTGGGTATTGTTAAGCGAGTTGTACGTGCTGACAAACGCGGGTCGCGCCATAAAGCCGGCGATGAAGGCTACCTTCGCGGCTTCCAACTGATTGGCGTCCAGAAAGCCGCTCACGCTCGCCAGGTCAGGCACGAACTCTCCGTAGTCAGGCTTCCGGCCAAAAGCTACCGGATAGAATCTATAGACAAAGTAACCGCGTTGCTGAAACTCTGCCGATTGAAAGAAGAGTTGTGAGACGTGGATACGGTCACACTGGGTCGTATCGCCGGTGCAGTTGTTGATGGTGCTTACCCAGCCGGCAAAGCCCGGCGGA
>DATGVD010000165.1:0-2396 GCA_035300785.1 Pyrinomonadaceae bacterium
GGTCGTCGGCATGTCACAGAACACGCAATTCATCGTCATCACGCACAACAAACGCACCATGGAAACGGCGCGCGCGCTTTACGGCGTCACGATGGAAGAAGTGGGCGTGTCCAAACTCGTCTCCGTCAGATTTGAATAGCGCCGCGAGCCGTGCCGGTAGGGGCTCAGTTTGATTTAATTCTCTGCGTTAACTCTGCGTTCTTTGCGTCTCTGCGGTGAATCCTGGCCGCGTAAGACTCACCGCAGAGACACGGAGACGCAGAGGCTGCGCAGAGAAAAGCTGAAATCAAGACACTACCGGTTTTGCGCCTGCATTGAATGCACCGCGCGAACTGATCTATCCTGCTTGTCTCAATGAGAAAGTTAAATCGATTGATTCTTGCCGCTTTGGTCATTTCGAGCGCGGCGATCTGCCACGCCCAGAATCAACCTCAAACAAAACGTAACGATCGGCCACCGGAAACCGGCGCAACTACACCGCCGCGCCAGGAAAACAAGAAGCCGCCTGATCCAACCCGCTACTCGTGGGAGTTCACAAAGCCGGAGTTTCTCGTCAGCCATATCGTGATCGAACATGACGCGGGCGGGCGCGGCAAAATCACCTTTGAGCACCGGGGCGAAGCGACGCCCATCGTCGAGCCGATCGAGTTATCAATCAGTGCGCTGGGCCGCGTCCTTGGTTTATGGAGTGATTTGCAATTCCTCGATTCAAACGAGAATTATCAGGCGCGGAAAAGCTTTGCCCATCTGGGCACCTACCACTTGCGGATGGACGACGGTCAGCGCAAGCGCACCGCGGAATTCAACTGGAGCGATAACAAGCCGGCCTGGACGCTGACCAACGAATACCGGCGCGTCTCTAATCAGGCGATCCTGGTGTTTGACTTGAAGCTGGCGCGCGAGATGCAGCCGCTGAATGCGCCGGGGCTCATGGACGAAATGGAATGGGATTTGACGCGCGGCGAACTTTCCGATCCGTACCAGCTCGTGCCGCTGCTAAAAGACCTGCTCACCGACGAACGCATCCCGCTCATCGCCCGCAATCATGCCGGTAGGTTGTTGAAGAAGATTGAGAAGTAGTTAGTCGGCGGAACGAATCGCCTCGCAAAACTCCACCAAACGATTCTCAGCCCAGAAGCGATCTTCATTCCCTGACTTCGCGGACATGAACGCGACGTGGCCGCCGTGTTCGGGGGCAAGCAGCAACACGTAAGGGTTCGCGGCGATCGACGGGTCGCGCAGCGGCCTAAAAGGAATAAACGGGTCGTCCTGGGAATGAATCATCAGCGTCGGAATGCGTATGCGGCCGATGACGGGCAGCGAACTGGCTTTCGCGTAATAGTCGTCGGCGTTGTCAAATCCAAACATCGGCGCGATGTAGCGATTGTCGAACTGCTCGATGCTGCGCAGACGGCGCAGGCCGGTCGAATCGTAGAGATCCGGGAACAGCTTTTCCTTGACCCTGATGCGCCATCTCAAGCGGCGCAGGAAGTCCTGTTGATAGATCCAATTGCGCCGCCGCGCCATTAGGTTGGTGCTCGCGCGCAGATTGATCGAAGGCGAAACCGCGCAGACGCCTTTCACTTCCGCCGGCGGATTGTCACCGTATTCGCCCGCCAACTTCAAAACCATGTTTCCACCCAGCGAAAACCCGGCGATGAAAATCCGCGCCAGCCCGTCGCGCGCGATCAATTCGTCAATCACCACGCGCAAATCGCCGCTCAGCCCGCCGTGATAGAGCGTCGGCGACAGATGCTCAGTCCCGCCGCAGTTGCGAAAGTTTACGCGCACGACATTGAAGCCGGCGCGAAAGGCTTTGTCGGCCGTGGTCAGCATGTACGCGGACGCGGTTGTGCCTTCCATGCCGTGCCACATCACCAGGGTTGCGTGTTCGAGTCGGTTCGCTTGCCAGCGACAGTAAGCCAAAACCCGGCTTGCGGGTTCGACCTGGAAAAGCCGTGCTTCGTCCCGGGTGTTCTCGCGCGCGCTAACGCGTCCGGGCCATAGATGCACCGCGATAGTTTGCGCGTCGCCCTGTTTGAAGATGCGATGCGGAACGAACGGACTGGACTTGAAATCGCGATCTATTTGCTCAAGCAGGCTGGAGACTGAGGTTTCGTCATGGGACATTAGCGTAGAGTATCAGGCAGTAAGCACGCTGACGCGGGGCCCGACTTCTTCACGCCGAAGGCGTGACATGTAATAGCCGGGGGCAACGCGCACGAGCAACAAAGGTTTCCGACCCTGAAAAGGGTCGCACAGCGTGTGAGATTGTGCGACCCCTTCAGGGTCGGGCTCATCTCGGGAACGCGATCCGGGGGCGTCGCTTCGCTTGCCCCCGGCCACTATCTTCGACGCTTTCAGCGTCAACGATCCTGGGCTTGATTGAAGCTAAT
>DATGVD010000166.1:0-2607 GCA_035300785.1 Pyrinomonadaceae bacterium
CGCGGGTTCATGCGCGAAGTAATGTGCTCGCGGAGAGGATTGATGAGCCTGACAATCCAGCCGTTGTTCTCAGCCCCATAGATCCAAACAGACAGCTCGCCTCCCGGTTTGACCTTCGCCGCCAGCGCCCTAAAACCCGCCCGCGGATCCGGCAGATGATGCAGCACCCCGACCGAGAAAGCGTAGTCAAAGACCGCCCGCAACGGCATGTGATAAATGTCCGCCTGGATGACGTGCGCGTTTTCGGTCCCGCACGTGGCGTCAAAAGCCAGATCCACGGCTTCGCTGAGATCAACCGCCACGATGTCGCGCGCTCCCCACTGCGCAATCCGGTGAGTGTGCCGCCCTTTGCCACAGCCCCCTTCGAGCACGAGTTTGCCGGGAAAAAACTCGGGACGTACTGGCGTAATCCAGCCCAACAATTCATCGCCGTACTTTTCGTCTTCGTGCGAAAACGCCTGCCATGACCAGCCGAAATTCTCAGCCGTCGCCTGCTTTCCTTCCCCGATAAGTGCCAGCTCCGCGAAGCGAGGCACGCCGCGACGAATGGCGAAGCTTAGTGAACAGGCCGTGCACTCCAGCTCGCCCGACATGACTTCGATCCCATTTTCTTCCTGAACTAGGCCCAGCCGAATCGCGGCGCCGCACGAGGGGCAGGCGAGGTAATCTAATAGTCTTTTCTTCATAGGACGGTCGGCAGTCAGTTTTCAGACGCCTCCGGCTGGGTTGAGTGATGAAAGCTTGCGGCCGACCAGCAACTCTTTTAGCCGCCACAGAGCGAGACCGGCAAAGATGGTCAGCAGCGCATGCATCGGAAGTCCATAGCGAATGTGCGTGTGAATCAATGAACCTATAACGAGATAGTAGAGCACAGTCGCCATGATGAGCGCGGTCATCCGCCAATCCAAACGAAACGCGAGGACTAATCCGAGGATCATTATTGGCAGCAGAAGGTATCGCAAGACGCTCTGAAGCATTCCGAGTCCGTCGACCAATACCGCGAAAACTCCTCCTTGCGATGCTGGCGGGAGGCATTTCCTGCTCGTCATGTTGATGCCGGCGCTGCCATAAGTGCCGTTGGGTTCGCCGGCATATTTCAAGACCGCGGCCATGCGTCGAACCACGGAGCCGGCGTACCAGAACGGATGCTGCTTGATTATCGCCAAAGCTCTGCGCGTGCGGGCACGGTCACGCTGAATTCCGTCCGGATAATACAAATCGAAATTACCCCCAAATGGAACTTGCGCCGCCACGCGCTCCTGTTCCAGGACGTCGCGATCATTCGCCGGCGCGCCGAACTCTTTCGCGCCCCGTTCAGTCTCGCCAAGGCCCTCCAGGAGATTTGTTCCCGCTCCGAGACCCGTCGGCACGAATGCGTGAAAGGCGATCGCGTTTCGCAGTACGATTGGTGTGATTACCAGCATCGCTGCGACTAACACGCCGGCGGCCAAGCAAGCGCGCTGTCGCCAACCCGCGCGCACCAGCAGAAATATCGCCAGCGCCCAAAAGAAAATCAGCAGCATCGCGTTCGCTCGCAGCCAGCACGAAGCGCCGATAAGCGCGCCGGTTCCCAACGCCCAACCAACCCTCTTGCGTTTAGCCGCGATGAGTAGCATCCAAGTAGCGCCAAGGATCATCCAGCTTGTCGGAGCATCAGCCAGAGGGACTGAACCATAGATCACCAGCAACGGCCACAGCCCGGCGATTCCACCCGCGCATAATCCAACTCGCCAACCATACGCCGTCAAGCCAACGCCAATGATCAGGATCACAGAGAACGCATCAAGCACCCATTGAACGTTCTGAACAACGAGCGGCGAACGCGTTCCGCTCAGTTTGTAGATCAACGCCAACCACAATGGATATCCCGGCGCGTAGATGGCTGCGTCGGTGTGCGAAGAGTCTTCAATCCAAAAGATTGAGGCACGACCATCAAGCCAATTCTGCGCCTGACGATCAAAAACTCCGTAGATGCCGCTGGGAAACCATCCAGGGTCGTCAATGTGTGCTCGCAGAAAATTCGCCGTCAACGCACGCACGGAAAAAGCCAGCGCCAGGATGAAGCAGAGAACCAGGGCACGCTGATATAGAACCGCTCGCGGCGAGTGGGTAGCGGCTTTCTTGTGCTTGCAATGCGATTGAACCATTTACTGGAAGAGCTTGCCCGCCCGCGACCGCGACGAGTCGGGGTTCTATCTACTAACTACTTCCTTGCCGAGATGATCACGTTCCAGCCGACGCTTCGTCGCAGACCCTGAAATACCTTCTCGGGAATGAATCGTCCGAGAAAGAAAAGTTCAGAGCGTGTCAGTTGTTCGACCTGGACTTTCACTTCGCGAAACATCGAAAACAGTTGGCGCGCTTCACGACGGCTGTAAACTTTCACCAGCGGGCGCCCGCCACTTTCGTTGAACTCGACATACTTGCTCATGATGTCTTCCGGTGAATGTTTTAGCAGCTCGCCGTGCAGCACTCCGTGACGCAGAATTATGTCACCCCAATAGGCCGCGGATCCCCGGTGATACAACATGACGCGCGCCTGGCCGCCTGGCCGCAAAACTCTATAAACCTCGCGCACTGCGCCGGCCGTGTCGGGCGTGTGATGCA
>DATGVD010000167.1:0-8484 GCA_035300785.1 Pyrinomonadaceae bacterium
ACGGGCTGGGAGTTTGAAAAGTGGCACGCGCGTCCGCCCGCGGTTCGCGCGCAAAATGCGCGGGCCACAATAAAACTGAGCCAGTTCCAAGAAGAGGGCTTGCTCTTTCATTCTTCATCCGGCATTCTTTGTCCCTAGCCATGCGGATCGCGATTCTCGGCACCAGAGGCATTCCCGCCAATTACGGCGGCTTTGAAACCTTCACCGAACATCTCTCGACGCGTCTGGTCGCGCGCGGGCACGATGTGACGGTTTATTGCCGATCGCATTACGTCAGTCCGCGCGAACTCGAATTCCAGGGCGTGCATCTGAAAGTTCTGCCCACCGTTCGTCATAAATACTTCGACACCGTGGTCCACACTTTTCTTTCGGCGTTGCACGCCATGCCACGGCGTTACGATGCCGCGCTAATCTGCAACGCGGCGAATGCGCCATTTGCTTCAATTCTCCGGCTCACCGGGACTCCGGTGGCGCTCAATGTCGATGGGCTGGAGCACAAGCGCAAGAAGTGGAACTCGATAGCTCGCAACTACTATCTGCTCGCGGAAAAGTTGGCGACGATTCTGCCGACTGAAACCGTTACCGACGCGCGCGTGATTCAGGAATATTATCAGGCCCGTTATCGGGTCGCTTCGACGATGATTGCTTACGGCGCGGAAGTCGAACGCCGGCCGGACCCAACCGTCCGGCGCTGGCGCGTCGAGCCGAATCGCTACGTGCTTTATGTCTCGCGGCTCGAACCTGAGAACAACGCACAGATGGTGATCGAAGCGTTCAAGCGCGTCCGGACGGCGCACAAACTTCTGATTGTCGGCGACGCTCCCTATGCGCGCGATTACATTCATGATTTGAAAGCGCGGGCGCGCCGCGACAAGCGCATCGTTTTTACCGGCTTCGTATTTGGCCGGGATTATCGCGCGCTGCAACAGAACGCCTACTGTTACATTCACGCGACCGAAGTCGGCGGCACGCATCCGGCGCTTTTGGAAGCGATGGGCTTTGGCAATTGCGTGCTGACGCTGGCCGCGCCTGAGAACATCGAAGCCGTGGGCGACGCGGGGATTCCGTACACCGATGAAAACGATCTGGCGGAGAAACTACAGCGCGTGCTGCGCGACGGCTCGCTGGTCCAGTCGTATCGCCACCGCGCCCAAGCCCGCGTGCAGGAGATGTACGATTGGGATTACGTCGTCGACAGGTATGAAGATTTGTTTGCCCGGATGGCCGGGCTAAACTTGCCCGAAAGAGATCGTTCCACGGGGATCGAGACTGCTGATTCAACCCGCAAAAAATCGCTGAGCCGTTCGGCTTCGGTGTAACCCTGATGTTTTGAGTGTGCGTTTCGCTGGGAGCACGAAGCGCTAACTTTCACTTCACCAGCCCGACCAGCATCGTCGCGAACCGCATCCAGACATCCGTACCTGCCAGCATTAATCGCAGCGGCTGCGAGGCGATGATTAAGAGCGTGCCCCATAGGAAGGCCGGGTGAAGCCGGCGATTCTTGACGGTGTCGTAAGCCACACACGCGAGCAAACACACATCGGTCAAGCCGAAGAATACTAATGGCCCGCCCGTCTCAATAAAGTGCAAAGGGATCCGGACAATGGCTGGAGGCAGCAAATTCGCCGCGGCGAGGAGCATCAGCCGCTTGTGAATGTCGAGGCGTCGTCGTCTAAAGTAAAGCGCCGTTCCAACCAGGATCGCGAAAGCGAGCATGTCGAACAGCGGTACCGCGAGAAACTGAAGCGCCGGCGGGCCGGGAGTAGAACCGCGTGCTGCGCCGGCAATTGCGGTGAGCACGCCGACGACAATCACCAGTGGGGCCAACACTGCTCCCAACAGCCCGAGGCGTTGATGCGTTCTGGTGCGGCCGGTGGCGACCAACGTAACCTGCGTGACGAAAAGCACGACCCATGACGTCATCACGATTCCGTGCAGATGCACGAGCAGGCTTGGTAATGCCGGAAAGCCGAAGAAACCTTTCAGGTAATAAGAGCGGGCAAAACCGGCCAGGACGATGATGGGCATGAACACCGCAAACCAGACGTACAGGCGGCGATCGCTGCCGGTGGGTTGCAGACTTGGATTCATTGCCATAAGGGCTCTCCGCTCTGGGTTGGATTATGGATTACTTTATCGCTTTCAAACTCGCTGGCTTGGCGAAAAGTGAATCGGCGAGCGGCTGGTTGTAGTCAACCTTCTCGTAGTTGATGCGGACGGTTTGGATGCCGCCGCGGAAGTGATCGATTACAAACGGCGTCAAGACGCCGTCGATCGTAATCGGTTTTAGCGGACGGTCCTCTTCCGAAACAGTTTCGATTTCTTCGCTGTCTGGTTTCTTGCGCTTGCGTTCGTAAAGCGCCTTGGCCGGCAAGCCCTCAGTCGCGCTGAATTCATATTCGATCCAAAAACCATCCGGGTAAGTCAGGCGCACAGTTTCGTTGCGGCGCCCGACGCCCGCTTCGCGACGACCGACGTAACTCAGCGTAGCGCCCTGTTTGCGCCACCACCCGTGCAGGAGATTTTCGAAACCAGTGCGCAAGCCGAACTTGAAATCTTCCAGTTGCTCGGCGGTTTGATCTTTCAGAGTCTTTGCCATGCCATCAAAGATCCAACCCTGGGCGGCAAAGTTCGTCTGCACTATGCGCATGCCGCCGCCGCTGAACTCCGTGCGTTCACGGTCGGGGAAAAAAATGTAATCGACGAAGCGCACGGGAATCCCCGACACGCCGTCTTTGTAGTCGGTGAAGAAACCGCGGCCGGTGACCGTCTTCACCGCCAGATAGCGATCGCCACCCAAAACCTCGATTGCGCGCTGGACGATCTTTTCGGCTTTGTCGTTGACGGGCGGAGTTCTGGCCGTCTGGGCCACGCACCATGCCGGCGCGATCAGCAAGAAAAAAATCGCCGAGATGATCTTGAAGGGGGACTTCGGTTTCATTTGTTTAGCACAACCCGACGGCGACGCGGATGTTATAGAACCGGGAGCCGTAGCGATCGGGTTGATTTATAGCCAAAGACACGTCTCCGCGCAAGCAACCCGCTCGCATACCCCGAGGCGTCGGGGTTTCGGCGCCAGTCAATAAAAAGAGCCTCGTCAAAAATGCTCGAGGCTCTGATCGGCAGAAGTTCTGCGCGACTTATCTAAAGCTAAACTCACTCCGCATCTTCGGCCGGTTCATCGACCATGGTAGCGACGACTTCGCCGTCTTCGACATCGACCGAGAACTTCGCGCCCGTCTTCCACATCGTGGTGATTGGCAGCTTCACCTTCTCGTCGATGTAGCGTTTCAGGAAACGCGCGCCGTACTGGCTGCTGAAACCTTTCTCAGTCACGAGGTCGAGGGCTCGATCTGTGATCTCGAAAGACTTGCCCTTGTGTTTCATCTGCCGGCGCGTTTTTTCCAGATACAGTTGCGCGATCTGCTTAACCTCGTCCAGCGTCAGCGGCGAGAACACCACGATTTCGTCGATGCGGTTGCGAAACTCAGGCGAGAAACGCGTTTCCGCCGCCTTCATGATTTCTCTCTTGACGGCCCGAAAATCCCCGGCGGTCTTCGTGCCAAAGCCGAGCGGCTTTTCATACTTCTTGAAACTATCAGAGCCCAGGTTCGACGTCATGATTACGATCGCGTCGGACAGATAGACGCGCCGGCCGCGGCCGTCGGTCAACCAGCCTTCGTCGAAAGCCTGCAGGAAAAGATTCATCAAATAAGGCGAGGCCTTCTCAACTTCATCGAGCAGCAAAACCGTGTAGGGATTCTCCCGCAGTTGCTCAGTCAAAATTCCACCGCGCTCTGAACCGACGATGCCGCGCGGCATGCCGATCAATTTTTCGATGCCCACGGTGCCGTCGCCGTACTCAGACATGTCGAGCCGGACCATCTTCTGATCGTCGCCGAACATGAACTCAGCCACGGCCTTTGCCAGCTCAGTCTTGCCTACGCCGGTCGGGCCGAGGAAAAGCAGCACGCCATCAGGTTTGTAGTGCGACTCTTTCAGCGGACCTTTGTTCAAACGCAGCCGCTGGGCCACTGACCTGATCGCCTCTTTTTGTCCAATCACACGCTCCGAGAGTTGCACTTCAGTCAATGCGAAGCGATCGCTGGTGTCGCGAAAGATCATATCGCGCGGGATCCGCGATTCCTGCGAGATGACTTCGATCACGTGCTCCGGTTTGACGATCATCGTGTGCGGTTCGTTGATCTCGACTTTGACCGAGGCCGTGTCGAGCCAGCCGACCGCCTTGTCAGGCAGATGCAGATTGCGAATGTACTTTGGCGCCATTTCCAGCGCGGTGGCGATGGCTTCGTCGGAAATTTGGACGGAATAGTTGCGCTCCAGACGCGGTCGCAAGCCCAAAAGGATCTCGCGGGTTTCATCTATCGTTGGTTCGTCGACTTTGACCAGGCGGAAGCGGCGCGCCAGCGCCTCGTCTTCGGCGATCGACTCCTTATACTCCGACATCGTAGTCGCGCCGATGATACGCATCTCGCCTTTTGCCAGCGCTGACTTGAACATGTTCGCCGCATCCGAAGATGTCCCCAGCGCCGCGCCTGCGCCGATGATTGTATGCGCTTCGTCGATGAACAGAATCAGGTTGTCGCGCTCTTTCACCTCATCGATGATGCCTTTGATGCGCTCTTCGAACATTCCCCGCAGCATGGTCCCGGCCACGATCCCGCCCATTTGCAGTTGCACGACGTGCGAGTTGCGCAAGCGCGCTGGAATTTTCTGCGGCTCGAGTTCGATCAGACGCGCCAATCCTTCGATCACCGCGGTTTTGCCGACGCCTGGTTCGCCGACGAGCATCGGCGAGTTGGCCCGCTCGCGATGGCAAAGGATTTCGATGATCTGTTGAATCTCTTTTTCGCGGCCGATGGTGGGCGGAATCTTGTCGGCGCGCACCAGGCGATTCAGCGAGAGGCCAAAATGTTTCAGGTAAGGCGGCAGCTCGAACTTTTTGCGATACTGCTCCTCTTGTTTCTCGCGCTCGTCAACGTTTGTGCGCACGTGTTCGACGACGGCTTCGGGCTGAGCGCCCAGATTTCGCAGCACCTCGACAAAAAGACTGTCGTAGTTCGAGAGAACGTCGAAAATGTCCGTGGCTTCGATGGTCTTGCGTCCGCGCGAACGCGCGCGTTCCATCGCGCGCTTGAAAAGGTCAGTGGTATCCGGAGCGATGCGAAAGCCTTTGCCGATGTGTTGGCGACTGCTGTCCAGGCGATTGTCGATGGCCCGCGTCACCAGGTCAGGATCAAGAGCCAGACTGCGAATGGTCGAATTGAAAAGATCAGGTTCTTCCTTAGCCAGCGCACTGATGATGTGCTCGACCGCGATGTAGTTCTGATCGCGACGCTTTGATTCGCCCAGAGCGTTTTGCAGCACCCGCTGTCCGCTCTCACCAAACTTATCTCTGTATGCTTCCAGATCAGCCATGTTTTGATTTACGCTTACCTTCTAAAATCCGTTCGATTCGCTCCATTCAAACTGCGCAGCTTCGTTCGGCTGCGCAATACTCTGATGTCGAGAGCATATTCGTCGTTGCGTCCCGGCGCAACTGGAATCTGCTGATTTATTCTTAAGCAAATCCCTTGCCAGCAATCGGTGAATCCAGACTCGGACGGCGCAGAAACCCGAAACGGCCAGCGATTTCAACCCTCAATGGCCCCCAGCCGGTCCCGCTCATCAGCCCGCTGCCGCTGCCGCCTGGGTAGCAAATTTCATCTCACCGTCGCCGGCGGAAACGATTACGGTCTGGCCCGGCGGAATTTCGCCGCGCAACAGTTTCATCGCCAGAGGATTCTGAATCAGTGTTTGAATCGCTCGCTTCAGCGGACGAGCGCCGAAATTCGGATCGTAACCTTCGCTCGCCAGGAGCTGCCTGGCTGAGTCTTCCAGGAGCAGCGACACGCCTCGCTCATGCAGCATCCCGCGCAGACGCTCCAGCTGCACGTCGATAATCTGCGCAATCTGCTCTCGCGATAAACGGTGAAAGACCACGATGTCATCGATGCGATTCAGAAACTCGGGTTTGAAGTGCTCACGAAGTACTTCCATTACCGCTTCGCGCACTCGTTTTTCATCTTCGCCAACATCCTGGATCTCGCGCGAACCCAGATTCGACGTCATAATTAGCACCGTGTTCTTAAAATCAACCGTGCGCCCTTTTGAATCCGTCAAACGACCATCGTCAAGAATCTGGAGCAGCACGTTGAAAACGTCCGAGTGCGCTTTCTCGATCTCATCGAAGAGAACCACACTGTAAGGCCGGCGGCGCACTGCTTCGGTCAACTGCCCGCCTTCTTCGTAGCCAACGTATCCGGGCGGCGCGCCAATCATCCGCGCCACGGCGTGCTTCTCCATGTACTCAGACATGTCGAGCCGCACCATGGCCCGCTCGTCATCAAACAAAAACTCCGCCAGCGCGCGAGCAGTTTCGGTCTTGCCCACGCCCGTGGGACCGAGAAATATGAACGAGCCCACCGGGCGATGCGGATCCTGCAAACCGGCGCGCGCGCGCCGCACCGCGTTGGCGACGGCTTCAAGAGCTTCGTCCTGGCCGATCACTCGCTGACGCAAGCGTTCTTCCATCGTCAGCAGCTTTTGCATCTCGCCTTCGAGCATTTTCGAGACCGGCACGCCGGTCCACTTCGCTACGACCTCGGCAACATCTTCTTCGTCGACTTCTTCTTTGAGGGTCGCCCCATCCTGCTGAATCTTGGCGAGCTTTTCGTGCTCGGCTTCGAGATTTCGCTCCAACTCAGGAATCTGGCCGTACTGAATCTCTGATGCTCGGCCGAGATCGCCGGCGCCGCGGGCCTGCTCCAGTTGCAGCTTGAGTTGTTCCAGCTCGGCCTTCGCCTTCCGCATCTTCTCGATGTGCTCTTTTTCTGACTGCCATTTGGCCTTCATGCCCGAAGACTTCTCTTTCAAGTCGGCGATGCGTTGCTCGATCTCGCGCAGACGATTCTTGGAGCGCTGGTCTTCTTCTCGCTGCAACGCCTGGCGCTCAATCTCCAGCTGCATGATTTCGCGTTCGACCTGATCGATCTCCTGAGGCAGCGAATCGATTTCAATTCGTAGTCGCGAGGCGGCTTCATCGATTAGGTCGATCGCCTTGTCGGGCAGAAAGCGATCCGTGATGTAACGATTCGACAGCGTGGCTGCCGCGACGATTGCCGAATCCTTGATGCGCACGCCGTGATGAACTTCATAGCGCTCCTTCAGACCGCGCAGAATCGCAATCGTGTCCTCGACGCCTGGCTCGCCGACGTAAATTTGCTGGAAGCGCCGCTCGAGTGCGGCATCCTTCTCGATATACTTCTTGTATTCGTTCAGTGTGGTCGCGCCTACGCACCGCAAGTCTCCGCGCGCCAGCGCCGGTTTCAACATATTCGAAGCGTCGATGGCGCCTTCGGCAGCCCCCGCGCCAACCAGCGTGTGCAGCTCATCGATGAAGAGAATGATTTGACCTTGCGCGCTCTCGATCTCTTTGAGCACGGATTTCAAACGATCCTCGAATTCGCCGCGATACTTTGCGCCGGCCAGCATCGAGCCGAGATCCAACCCGACCAGACGCTTGTTGCGCAGCGTTTCAGGAACATCGCCCGAAACAATTCGCTGAGCCAACCCCTCGACAATCGCGGTCTTGCCGACGCCTGGCTCGCCGATGAGCACTGGATTGTTCTTGGTGCGCCGCGATAGCACTTGAATCGTGCGCCGAATTTCGTCGTCACGCCCAATGACCGGATCGAGTTTGCCCTGGCGCGCCAGATCGGTGAGGTCGCGTGCATACTTCGCCAGCGCTTGATAGTTCGATTCGGCGTTCTGATCGGTAATCCGCGCGCCGCCACGTGTCTGCTCGATCACCTTTAGCAGATCATCTCGATTAACTCCATGCTGACGAAGAATTTTGCCGGCGTTGCCATCCTTCTCATCAGCGATCGCCAGCAGCAAATGCTCGGTCGAGATGTACTCGTCCTTCATCTGCTCCGCTTGTTTTTGCGCAGCCGTAAAGATTTGGCTTAGCCGTGGGCTAAAATATTGCTGCCCGCCCTGCACTCGCGGAAAGCGCGCGACCGCCGCCTGGCAATCGTTTATTACTACCTGCACGTTCGCGCCGAGCTTGCCCAGCAGAGGTCGGACGATGCCCTCCGGCTGTTCGAACATCGCACACAAAATGTGTTCCGGCTCGACCTGCTGGTTTTGGCTCCGCTCGGCCAACTCTATGCCTGCCTGGATGGCTTCCTGTCCTCGCAATGTGAATTTCTCTAACCGCATTGAATTCTCTTTACGCTACGCTTCTGGTGCTTACTCTCCCCTCGCCAGCATGAGCTATGCAAAGCAAACGGGGCAACTGACGATTGCGCCAGCGCCCCGTTCGGAGTCCTGCCGCTGGTTAGTTCTTCGCGGCAGACGCTTTTGCAGCTTCAGCTTTCGCTTCGATCGTCTTGGTTTCGCCGCTGACTTCGATTCGGCGAG
>DATGVD010000168.1:0-2934 GCA_035300785.1 Pyrinomonadaceae bacterium
GCGCCGGGCTGCGCGAGGTTTCTCCGAGCTGCGAAATAGTGGTTTTTCTTGATGGCGATGGCAGCGATTACCCTGAAATGATGGATCGACTCGTCGAACCAATAATTGAAGGAACGCATGACTTCGTGATCGGATCGCGCACGCGCGGCCAACGCGAGCGAGGAAGCATGAACTGGCATCAGGTGTTTGCCGGATACATCGTGGGCTTTTTTCTTCGCTTGCTGTACGGTGTGCGCTCGACCGACATGGGTCCTTTCCGCGCGATCAGGCGCGACGCTCTTGAGCGACTGAACATGCGCGAAGAGACTTACGGCTGGCCGCTTGAGATGCAGATGCGGGCGGCACGCGCCGGGCTGCGAACACTGGAGGTGCCCGTCGATTACCGCCGCCGCGCCGGGGGCCAATCAAAAATCGCAGGCACTTTGCGCGGGTCAGTTTTGGCGGCCACGCGGATTCTGTTGACGCTGGCGCGGATTGCTATGGAAGCTCGCTAAACTTTATGGGCCGGAATCCGAAGCTCGAAACACCAGAAAATAATCGACATTGTCAGGCTTTACAAAATCGTATTGATTCACCAGCACAAAACCGGCGCGGGCAGCTTCTTTGATCACGATCTCTTTGTCGAGTCCGTGATCGTCGCCTTTGCCGTTGCGATCGATGATGCCAAGTAAGGCCGCGGTCCGCATGGCCTCGCGAACTCGTTTCAGCAGGCGAATCGGTTGAGCAACTTCATGGTAGGTTTTTAGTAACAGAACTGCATCCACGCCTTTCGCCGGCAGCAGCGGATCGTCCTCCTTGCTGAGAATGACGCGGATGTTTGCAAGGCCCTCTCGTCTAGACCGGTTCTCAATATAGTCAAGATAATCTCGATTGATGTCCACCGCGTAAACAACGCCGCCGTCTCCCACTCGCCGCGCTGCGCGAACAGTGAACCAGCCGGACCCCGCGCCAATGTCAGCGACGTTCGAGCCTTGCTTAATCCCAAGAACGTCCATAATCCGGTCGGGCTGAAGTTTCTCGTCACGTTTTGGATCCTCAAAGATCGAAAGCTCGCCCGTGTACGGCTTGCTCGTTGAACGATTGATCGCATCTGATTGATCTTGCGCGTTCTCAAAAGTGGCAGCCGGTGAAGGAGATGCACCGGCATTACTAACAGGCTCTGTGAATCGCGTTGTAGCGCAGCCGAACAGCGCGAAGACCGAGCAGAACAGGAACAGATTCCGAAACAGAGAATTGTGAATGAAGGGGCGCATGAATCAGTTATCGCATAAGAGGTTTACCACAGAGGACACAGAGAATCACACGAAGGAAGAGAGTAAAAACTCAATCACGTGCGATCACAACTGTAGTGCAAGCGCTGCCAATTTTAGGTAGATCGCGAGCAGCGGCCATTCTGACATCAAGACGAGGACGCTCCCCACGAATAATTGGGCAATACGTATCGGGTTCGTCCAGTGCCTCCTGCAATTGGCGGCGTCCCGCACAGCCGCCATGACATGTCTCGCGAAACTGACAAGGCTCGCAGGCCGCTGGCAACATGCGCGCGGCCACAAACGCCGGAGTGTTGACAATTTCTTCACCTGCATCCAACAACCTTGACAGAGGCTCGCCGTCACCTCTCCAGTAAACGCAGGCCTGGGTCGTGGCGCGCGGGGTGACGCGCACGGTTCCGACTCCACAGCCGCCCGCCAGTGGTGGCAATCCTGCGAACGCGCGCACCAGGGGCTCGCCAATCATGATCACATCAGTCTCTGCAAATAGTCGGCGGAAGCCCTCCCAGTATTCTTCGTAACTGAGCGCGAACACATCTGTCCTTACAGATTGATAAACGTTGACGCGCAACGGAGCGTCGAACGTTTTTGCTACTCGCGCTACTTCCGCCAGCCTTGAGTAATTGGCTTTCATCATCACGGCGACAATCGTGACGGGAACCCCGAGCCCGCGGCACCGTGTCGCCTGTTCGTGAATTAGATCCCAATTACCCGCCCCGCGCTGCGCGTCCTGTTCGGCTTTGGTTGGATAATCCAACGAGAACTCCACATCGTGAAAGGCGCGTACATCTTCATCGTTGAGAATTGCGATGCTATGGCCGTTTGAAGTGATCGTGAGCTTGACCGGCTGTGTCTCGAGGAAAGTGAGAATGCGTTGAAAGTCCGGGTGCATTCCATTCTCACCCGTGCCCAGGTTGACTGAGCGTATCGGCAAACGCTCCATGACAGCGCGTACCTGGTCAAGCGTCAAGCGATCGACGCGGTCCGGATCGCGATAACAGAACGAGCAAGCCAGATTGCACTCGTTCGTTAACGCCAGACCGAGCGCGAATTGGCGTGTCTCTTCTTTTGCCTCTTTGGCTGGTATACCCATCCTCATCGGATTATGTGCATGCTACAGCTCCGAGCGGCCAGTTCTGGCGGTACTGCATCGCGAACGGCAAACGACTGATTCGTGAAACACGAAAATCAATCGCTCGAACGAACCTTTCCTATATTCATTGTGCGTTTATCCAGTTTTCTGATCCCGTCAATTTAACGGACAGATCTGAAATGAAAATCCGCAAGGGGTTTCCGTCCGCTGTACCGTGGTGGTCCGTCGAGATAAGGAGAGGTCCAGCTTTCTTGTAGCCCTCCCACGTTGCGACGACGGTGCTTGGCTTCTTAGGCCCGCCGCGGTGGTAGACGAATTGCTCGACGCGGTTATCTTTGCCGACGTAGAGGTCCCAGGTATCGCCGGGCGTGTAACCGCCGTCCGAGGGATACTTCACCACGATCAGCTCGGCCGAGCCGTTGCCCACCGGCAATTGTTTCATGCCTTGATCGGTCACCATGGCGCTCCGGTCCCAGTAAGCATGGAAGGGGAACAGAAGCCAATAGTTATCGTTGACGAAAGCCGGATCGACTTCGTTTTTTACGGTGTCGCGTTGGCTGCTGAGCTCGG
>DATGVD010000169.1:0-6869 GCA_035300785.1 Pyrinomonadaceae bacterium
CAAGGCGATTGTCGGCCGCAACGCTTTTGCGCACGAAGCCGGCATACATCAGCACGGAGTGATCAGCAATCCGTTGTGTTACGAGATCATGACGCCCGAGTCCGTGGGCGTTCCGGCAAACGCGCTCGTGCTGGGCAAACATTCAGGCCGCCACGCACTGGCTTTGCGCTACCAGGAGCTTGGCTATGCCCTAACGGCGGGTGAGCTCGATGCGGCCTATCATCGCTTCACCGAAGTCGCGGATCGCAAGAAGCGAATCTACGATCAGGATCTGATCTCGCTGATTGTGGCGCCAGAAGCACCGACCGCGGACGGAGAAGATTGGTCGCGCTCGGCAGCGGCATAAGTTTGGAGTGCGGTGACTTGTCACCGCTTTCCATCAGGAAACCAAAGGGAAAAGCTGCGACAAGTCGCAGCACTCCAAAGAGGATGCAGTTAAAAATAGTAATCCTTCCCGGTGACGGTGTAGGCCCGGAAGTGACTGAGCAGGCCGTGCGTGTTTTGCGCGAGGTCGCAAACATTCACGGCCACAACTTTCATTTCGCAGAGCACGACGCCGGCGGCGAAGCGATCAAGCAGACGGGTTCTCCGCTGCCGTCGGCAACGCTCGACGCCTGCCTGGCGGCTGATGCGGTGTTGCTCGGCGCCATCGGCTCTCCCCAGTTCGATCATCTCTCTTCTGATCAAAGACCTGAAGCTGGTTTGTTGGCCTTGCGCAAAGCGTTGGGCGGGTTTGCCAATCTACGGCCGGTCAATTCCTACCGCGCGTTGGCGGGCGCGTCGCCGCTGCGCAGTGAGATCGTCGAGGGCGCCGACATTTTGTTTGTCCGTGAGCTGCTTGGCGGCCTCTACTTCGGAGAGCCACGCGGCATTACTTCACAGAATGGAAGCTCGGCCGCCTTCAACACGATGCGCTATTCGGTGGGCGAGATCGAACGGGTCGCGCGCGTCGCATTCGCGGCCGCAATTCAGCGCGGCCGCAGACTAACTTCGATTGACAAGGCGAATGTCCTTGAAACTTCTCAATTGTGGCGCCAGACAGTTTCACGCGTCGCTCTGGAGTATCCGCAGGTCGAGCTCGATCATCTTTATGTGGACGCGGCCGCGATGCACATCATCACGAACCCGAAAAGGTTCGATGTGATCCTCACCGAGAATTTGTTCGGGGACATTCTGTCGGACGAAGCCGCGGTGATCGCGGGATCGCTCGGCATGCTGGCGTCAGGGACGATTGGCGGCGCGGTTGATCTTTACGAACCGGTGCACGGTTCGGCGCCCGACATAGCCGGGAAGAATCTGGCAAACCCGCTGGGCGCGATTGCCTCTGCGGCGATGCTTTTGCGCCACACGGCGCGGTTGGAAGATGAAGCGGCCGACATCGAAGCGGCGATTCAAGCCGTGCTGGATGCCGGATATCGCACGGCGGACATCGCCCGCGGAACCGGCGGCCGCTTGATTAGCACCACAGAGATGGGGCAACTTGTTTTGGAAGCGACGGCCGAAGTTGCCGATATGCGGCATGCTTATCATGCGGTCTGAAGAAGAAAGGGTTTTGGGCGAAGGGTGTTGGGTGTAGTGGTGGACCTAAACCCGACAACCTAATCCCTACCCCCTGATTTCTTATGCCTCGCACTCTCTTCGAAAAGGTTTGGGACGCGCATGTCGTGCGCGCCGGCAGAGCGGAACCGACTTTCCTCTACATCGATCTGCATCTGGTCCATGAAGTCACATCACCGCAAGCGTTCGATGGTTTGCGCGCGGCGAACCGCGGCGTGCGCCGGCCCGACCTGACTTTCGCAACCATCGATCACAACGTCCCGACGACCGATCGCGCCTTGCCGATTACCGACGCGATCGCCGCTAAACAAATCGATGTTCTGCGCTCCAACTGTGCTGATTGTGAGATTCAGCTTTTCGACATCAACTCGAACGAGCAAGGCATCGTCCACGTCATTGGGCCCGAGCTGGGCCTGACACGCCCGGGCATGACCATCGTCTGCGGCGACAGCCATACCAGCACCCACGGCGCGTTCGGTGCGCTCGCCTTTGGCATCGGCACCAGCGAAGTCGAGCATGTGCTCGCCACCCAATGTCTGCCGCAGAACAAACCCCGCACGATGTTGGTGCGAACGCGCGGGGCATTAGCAGAAGGCGTGACGGCAAAGGATCTCGCGCTCGGAATCATTGGCCAGATTGGCACTGACGGCGCGACGGGCCACGTGATCGAATACGCGGGTGAGGCAATCCGCGCGCTTTCGATGGAAGGCCGCATGACGCTCTGCAACATGAGCATCGAAGCCGGAGCGCGGGCGGGTATGATTGCGCCGGATGAAACTACGTTCGCGTATCTCGAGGGCCGGCGCTTTTGTCCGCGCGATGCGAAATGGGAAGAGGCGGTGGCTTACTGGCGAACCCTGCCGTCAGATTTCGATGCCGAATTTGATCGCATCGTCGACGTTGATGCGAGTGGAATTGCGCCGTGCGTCACCTGGGGCACGAACCCCGGCATGGTCGCGGCGATAACCGGCAGCGTTCCCGATCCATCGGAAGCGAAGAGCGAGACTGAACGCCGCGCCGCCGAGCGAGCATTGGAATACATGAACCTCGAACCGCGCACAAAGATCGCCGACATTGCGGTCGATCGGGTTTTCATCGGCTCGTGCACGAACTCGCGGGTCGAAGACTTGCGAGCTGCCGCGCGAATAATCAAAGGCCACCGCGTCCACGAATCAGTCCGCGCGATGGTTGTGCCGGGATCGCAAAACATCAAACGGGAGGCGGAGACCGAAGGGCTCGACCGGATCTTTCTCGAGGCCGGCTTTGAATGGCGCGAGTCAGGATGTTCGATGTGTCTCGGGATGAATCCGGATATCTTGCAGCCCGGCGAGCGCTGCGCCTCAACCAGCAATCGCAACTTCGAAGGACGACAAGGTCGCGGAGGCAGAACACATCTCGTCAGTCCGGCAATGGCCGCGGCGGCGGCTATCGCCGGACACTTCGTTGACGTAAGGGAGTGGAAATACAAGTAGGTTTCAAGTTCCAGGTTTCAGGTTTCAAGTTGGGAGCCGCGAATCTGAAACTTGAAACTTGAAACCTGAAACTGAGATGAACGCTTTTCGAATTCATACGGGCCTTGGCGCCGTCCTTGATCGACCAAACGTCGATACGGATCAAATTATTCCCAAGCAATTCCTCAAACGTGTCGAGCGAACCGGCTTTGGTGAATTCCTTTTCCATGATTGGCGTTTCCTGCCGAACGGCCAGCCGGATCCTGCTTTTCAATTGAACGAGTCGCGCTATCACGGTGCATCGATTCTGATCGCCGGAAAGAATTTCGGTTGCGGCTCATCGCGCGAGCACGCGCCCTGGGCGCTCGCTGATTATGGTTTCCGCGCAATCATCGCGCCGTCATTCGCCGATATCTTCGCAAACAACTGCCTGAAGAATGGCCTGCTCCCGGTTGTGCTCACTGATGCCGAAGTGTCTGAGTTAACGCGCCGCGCAAAAGAGATCGAGAGCTATCAGATAACGGTTGATCTGGAAAAGAAAACTGTCTCTGACACCCACGGTTTTTCCGCCGCGTTTGAGATCGGCGACTTTCAACGTTACTGCCTGCTGGAAGGGCTCGATGAAATTGGCCTGACCCTGAAGCACGAGCCTGAGATCACCGCATACGAAAATCGGCGTCCGCCGGGGATTCGATAAAATCTCGTCCTCAATATCGCCCGCGGCGTTTTCTCCTGAACCGGGACATCGCGCCGGTCGTATAGCCTCGCGGAGGTTTGGATGCAATGCGTAATCCGGTGCTGGCAGGAATCCTCAGTCTACTTATTCCCGGACTGGGTCAGATTTATAACGGTCGAGTCCTTTTTGGAATCATTTGGATACTCGTATTCGGTATCTCCTGGATCGGATCCGTAGGTTTGTTCGGCTTGATTATTCACATCATCTCGGGCTGGTGCGCCTATTCCTATGCGAAAGATCACCCGGTGCGAGTCTGAAACATCTTGCGCGTTTTAGAGCTGCAGGAAATTTTCCAGGATGCTCCGGCCGTCGGGGTGTTCTTCATCGAACAGTTCCGGATGAAACTGCACGCCGAAAAGCGGACGCGAAGTGTGTTGCATCGCCTGGATGCGTGACACGTCGTTGGTCGCGGTGCAGATGAAATCAGCCGGCAGCTCCTTGACTTCATCACAATGCGACTCCCAAACCGTGAGGGTTTTCGGCAGTCCCTGAAAGATTTCGTTGGCGGCTTCGCTTTCAGTATTAAGTTCGACCTGGCAGAATCCCCGCTCCCGAAACGCGCCCTGGTAGCCTTCGCCGGGCGCGAGTCGCTCAATCAAATCAACGGGCGCGCCGAAAGCCAGAGCCATCTGCTGCTGCCCGCCGCATACTCCCAGGATCGGCTGCGGCGCAGTGCGAATGACATAGAACACACCGGCCAGTGATTCCGCTGAATATTCATCCCACGGATGGCTTTGCCCGCTGAGAATGATGTGCGAGGGACTGAGACTCTTGACCAATTCCGGTGAAATGTCACGAAACGACTCGACGACGACTCGCATGTCGGGGTGCAATTGTGCCAGGGCGCGGCGAATCTCGCGCGGGCTCGAGCCCTGACCGTTGATTGTGTTGTCGATTAGTAAAAGCATCGGTGGTCAAAGTTCGGATCCAGACCATTATGGTTTTGGCATAGCCGGTGAGTTCGATGACGCCGCCTGAGGGCTGGCTGCTTGCGTGCTCGCCGCTTCATCTTCCCCCAGACAATAAAACTTCCCATTGAACGCGCCCACATAGATCCGGCCGTCCAGCACCGCCGGCGTGGCATCAACATTGTCGCCAATTTTGAGTTCCGTAACCAGATCTCCGTTGTCCGCGGAAAGAATGTAAACGTAACCGCTCTTGTCGCCAAACACGATGCGACCGTCGACCACCGGAGACGTGCCCCAGATCGCTGCGCGCATCAGATGTTTCCAGATTAGTTCGCCCTTGTCGGCCGACAGACAGTACATATGGCCGTTGTTCGATCCCATGTAGAGCCGATTATTGACAACGATCGGGCTGCTCCAGAACCCGTTCTTCTCTTTAGTCCTTTGATTCAATCCGCCTTCCGCTTTGTAAGTCCAGACCAACTCACCGTTATCCTGTCTGTAGCAGCGAATGATGCCGTCTTCGGCAGCAGTGTAGACAAATCCGTTGACGACAGCCGGCGTGGAGTTCGAATCCACGCCGATGCGCGCTTTCCAGATGATCGCACCATCCTCACGGTTCAGGCAGAACAGATCGCCGGCCTCAGTGTCCACGTAAATACGATCGCCAAGCACGGTCGTGCCGCCTTCGACTGAGCCGCCCAACTGCTGCTTGAAGACTATCCGGCCGTCCTTCAAATCAAAGCAGTAGTAGAAATGATCTTCGCCGCCGATGTAGACGCGATCGCCGATAATCGAAGAGGAAGAATCAGTCTCAAACCCAGTCTGATATTTCCATACCAGCGAACCGTCGTTGGTATTCAAACAATAAACGGTGTGATCGAGATTCCCAATCACCAGCCGATCGCCGGCGACGCACGGCGATGACTTGGCGCTGTCAGTGGTCTTGAATTTCCAAACGAGGCTCGCATCGCTCTTGTTCACGCAATAGACGTAGCTGTCCGCCGATCCGAAATAGACGCGGTCGCCGACGATGGCCGGCTGTCCCGGCCAACCTGAGCCGCCCCATGGATCCGGGTGCAGTCGCCCGCGCGTCCAGCTCGTCTTGAAATCCCAAATGACTTTCAGCGCCTTTGGCATGGGGCCGCTGCCAAAGAAGCTACGCTCGGGATTGCCGAGCCACATCGGAACCGCCACGGCAGGTTTTGGTTTTTCGACGCGAACTTCGGCTGGCGCTTCTTTGACGATTTTAGGTCCGCACGCGGTTACCAGAAGCACGGCGAATAGCGCGAAGAGACTGCCAGGAAAAAGGGATCGCAGGGCAATGGTTTTCAAGGGGGAAACCTCGCAAGAATTAAGACTGATATTTATTTTAGCCGAGCCACTCACCACTATAAACCACGTCAGCGCGGCCGGTCAGGACAACTTCGCCGTCGTCGCGCCACTCGATCGGAATCACGCCGCCGGGGGCGTGAACGTTGACCTGGCGATCGGTCCTCTCGTTTATCACCGACGCGATCACGGCCGCGCACGAACACGTGCCTGAGCTTTCGGTTTCACCGACGCCGCGCTCCCACAGGCGCTCTTCGATGTTCCCACGATCGCGGACGCTAACAAAGATCACGTTCGTGCGTTCGGGAAACTGCGGATGATTTTCGATCAGGGGCCCGAGCCGGCGCCAATCGATTTTGTTGAAGTCGTCCACAAAGATGCAGCAATTGGGATTACCCATCTGCAAGGCCGTGACGCGCAAACTTTCATCACCCACCTGAAGCGAATAATCAATCACGCGATCGAGCGGCTCGTCAGTCAGCATCGGAATCGACGCGTTGTCGAACTTTGGCTGGCCCAGTTCTGATTGAAATAGAAAAGCGTTATCGCTCAGCCGCTCGCGCAAGAGATATCGCTTCACGCCGTTGCGCGTCTGCAAGCGCAACTGATCGCTCGTCCACAGACAGTGAAAAAACAAATACGAAGCTGCGCAGCGCGTGCCGTTGCCAGACACGGCGGCTTCGCTGCCGTCAGGATTGAAAATGCGCACCGAGAAGTCCGCGGCGTCGTTCTCAGAAACGCCGACGACGGCAATTCCATCCGCGCCGGCGCCGTAATGCCGATTACACACGCGCTTCGCGAACGATCCCAGGTCGCCGGCTGCGGTTAATTGGTCGGCTTCGAAAACGAGGTAGTCGTTGCCGTAGCCGTGAAATTTTGTGAAGAGCG
>DATGVD010000170.1:0-6402 GCA_035300785.1 Pyrinomonadaceae bacterium
TGCTTTGCCTCTCCTGCCCGGCCATATTTGTCTTGATCGTGATCTTGAAATCGCCGCGGATTTGTTGGTCGGTGTCCGGTTTGCGCTGTGCGAACGAAATAGCGCTGACCGCCGAGATGGCGAAGATGATCGCCGTGAATCGAAACAATCTGCTCTTCATGAAAATGCTCCTTCGGGATCCTGATTCGAATGACGGGAAGAACGTGAGCAACCTATCAAAAAGTGAGGCGTTACTCAACCGGCAAATGGGGCAGTAGCCCGACCGTGAGGGAGGGCGTTGTCTTGGCATCCCTGTTGGAGCGCCCTCCCTCGCGGTCGGGCTACTGCCGCGATTCCGTCCAGTGATTGAGGAACGCGACCAGGTCTTTCTTCATCATCTTGCGGGCGGCTTCAAACTCGCCGTCGCCGCTGCTGTAGAGCAGCTTTCCATCGCCTCCCAGAATGGCCACTGCCGGCACGCCCTTCTCCAGAGGAATCTTGTACTGCTTCGCCAGATCGAGATTCTTGTTCGCCTCGCCGATATCCACGTGCACGAGGAGGAAACTTTCTTTCACAATCTGGGCCGCCGCGCCATCGTGCAGCGCGCGGTCGAGCACGTGACAGTCGTAACACCACTTCGCGCCAAAGACGAGCAGCACACGTTTGTGATCAGTCGCGGCTAGCGTCAGCGCTACCTCAATCTCCTTCTTCGCATCCGCATCGGCGGGATAGAGATCGGTCTTGGCGGTGATCGGATCAAGAACTCCGTGATCAGCTGGAAGGGACGGCTTTTGACTCAACGCCGGCGAACTTAGCAGGAGCGCCGCCGCCAAAACCGTCATGGCCCAAAACAAGTGTTTCATTGGTCCTTTGTCAGAGTTTCTCAGCGGTCAGGCTTGGGATTTCCGCGCCGCCGGTTTTCGATAAATTCCTTGAACTGCGCCTTCAGACGTGGATCGATCTTGAATGCTTTGTCAAAATCCTGATCCGCCTGGGCACCTCTCCCCTGTAATATTTCAATGACCGCCCGGTTGGCGAGGGCCAGGGCCGAACCAGGATCGAGTTCAATCGTTTTCGAATAATCCGCCAGCGCTCCATTGAGATCTTTCTTCGCGTGACGCGCGGTGGCGCGCGCAAAGTAGATGCCGGCTTCGTCCGTTTTCAGCTTAAGCGCGGCGTCATAGTCGGCGATCGCCCCGTCAAAATCGTGTTTGCTTTGCCTGGCTTGTCCGCGGTTCACATAAGCGTCGGTGAAATTCGGCGACAGCTCCAAAGCGGCGGAGTAATCGCTGATCGCACCGTCGAAGTCTTCCTTGCCTTGAAGCGCGACCCCGCGATTGTAGAACGCTTCAGCATACCGGGGATTTTGTGCCAGCGCCTTGCTGTAATCAGCGATGGCGCCATCCACGTCGCCCTTCGCTTTGCGAGCATTACCCCGATTGTTATAGGCGAGCGGAAACCTCGGCGATATCTCAGTCGTGCGCGAAAAGTCTTCAATCGCGCCGTCGTTGTCGCCTTTTGCCAGGCGCGCCACGCCGCGATTGTAAAAGTTTTCGGGCTCGTCAGGCTGAATTTCAATCGCTTTCGAATAGTCCGAGATCGCCCCTTCAAGATCGCTCTTGCTCATCCGCGCGTTGGCGCGATTGTTGTAAGCGATGGCTATCGTGTTGGGCCTTGCTTTGAGGGCAATTGCTTTCGTGTAATCATCGATCGCGCCTTCGATGTCACCTTTGCCCTGCCGCTCGAGCCCGCGGTTGTTGTAGTCTTCGGCGGTCCTGGGAGTTTGGCTGAACGTTGCGTGTACGCCAAGACTTACAAGGAGAATTGTCACAGCCAAAGTCTTCATATCGTGCAGCCGTCGCGCAATTTGGCTCTGTGGGATCATCGCTGCTTTGACTTCCCTTCCCTGGCTTGCTTGATGAACGTCTTGTACTTCGATTTCAAACTGGGATCAATCCTGGACGCCTGGTCAAAGTCTCGCAGCGCGTCATCGTACATACTCTCCAGTGTTTCGACCACTCCGCGCTCTGCATACGAGACGGCGGAACGCGGGTTGAGTTCGATGACCTTCGTGTAATCAGCGATCGCTCCCTCCAGATCACCGGCTTCCTGTCGCGCAGTTGCGCGCGCAAAGTAAATGCTGGCGTCCTTCGGTCTCAATTCGATCGCGGCACTGTAATCTTCGATCGCGCCTTTCAACTGCTTCTTGTTTCGTCTCGCATTGCCACGATTTACATACGCGCCGAAGAGGCGCGGCGCCAACTCCAGAGCTTTCGAATAATCGTTAATTGCGCCACTGAGATCGTTCTTGCTCTGAAGCGCGATTCCACGATTGTAGTACGCTTCGGCGTAGCGAGGATTTGCGTCCACAGCCTTGCTGTAGTCATCGATAGCGCCAACGACATCGCCTTTCGCTTTGCGCGCATTGCCGCGATTGTTATAGCTGATGGCCTGCGGCTTACCGTCGGAAAGTCCGATCGCCTTGGTGAAGTCTTCAATCGCGGCGTCGATGTCGCCTTCTCGCAGCCGCGCCAGACCGCGCGAGTTGTACTCCGCCGCTGCGGGCAAAGACTGACCGCGCGCGACTTGAAGGCCGACTGCCAGGAGAAGCACGACCAGGTGTCCAATCAAAATCGACTTGAGCATGGGCAGAAACCCTTCCGCGATTCGACTCTGCGTCATAGTTATGTAAAATGTTTCGACTTTAATCAAGTTCTGGCTGTCATTTGATCTTAGATGCCGAAACGCAACGACATTCACAAAATTCTGATCATCGGTTCAGGCCCGATCGTCATCGGCCAGGCGTGCGAGTTTGATTACTCAGGCACCCAGGCGTGCAAGGCCCTGCGGCAGGAAGGCTACGAGGTCGTGCTCGTCAACTCGAATCCCGCGACGATCATGACCGATCCTGAGACGGCCGATCGAACTTACATCGAACCACTCACCGTCGAATCCGTTTCCGCCATCATCAGGCGCGAGCGGCCTGATGCTTTGCTGCCCACCGTCGGCGGACAGACCGCGCTGAACCTGGCGATCGCCTTGGCAGATTCAGGGATCCTGGAAGAATGCGGCGTCGAGATGATCGGCGCCAAGCGCGAAGCGATCAGGATCGCCGAAGATCGCATGCTCTTCAAGCAAGCGATGGACGAAGCGGGTTTGCAAATGCCGCGCGGGGGCTTCGCCAAGTCATGGGCGGATGCGGAAGTGATCGTGGAACAAACCGGCTATCCCGCGATCATTCGCCCGTCGTTTACTTTGGGCGGCACGGGCGCCGGCACGGCGTTCAACCCGGAAGAGTTCGAAGAGATCGTGCGCAACGGCCTCGCGGCGTCACCGATCCATGAAGTGCTGATCGAAGAATCGATCCTCGGTTGGAAAGAATTCGAGCTGGAAGTAATGCGCGACCTCGCGGACAACGTCGTGATCATCTGCTCGATTGAAAACTTCGATCCGATGGGCGTGCACACGGGCGATTCGATCACGGTGGCCCCCGCGCAGACGCTGACCGATCGTGAATATCAAACAATGCGTGACATGGCGATCACCATCATTCGCAAGGTCGGCGTCGAAACCGGCGGCTCGAACATTCAGTTTGCGGTCAATCCCGATAACGGCGAGATCCGCATCATCGAAATGAACCCGCGCGTATCGCGCTCTTCCGCGCTGGCTTCGAAAGCCACCGGCTTTCCGATCGCCAAGATTGCCGCGAAGCTGGCTGTCGGTTACACGCTTGACGAAATTCCCAACGACATCACGAAAAAAACACCGGCGTCATTCGAGCCGACCATCGATTACGTCGTCACCAAGATTCCCAAGTGGAACTTTGAAAAGTTTCGCGAAGCCGAAGATGTGCTCGGCACGCAGATGAAATCGGTCGGCGAAGTCATGGCCATCGGCCGCACTTTCAAGGAATCGCTTTTCAAAGGGCTCCGTTCGCTGGAAGCCGTGAAGCCTCTGCGCCTGGAAGACGTGCCGGACGATGAGCTGCAAAGAAAGCTCGCGCGGCCGAACTCCCAACGCTTCTCTTACATCACCTATGCGCTGGAGCATGGCTGGTCGATTGATGAAATCTATCGCCTCTCGCGCATCGATCCGTGGTTTCTCGATCAGCTCAAACAAGTGATGGAAATTCAGGAGCAGATCGAGTCAGCACCACCCGCGATTAGGCGGGGCAGTAGCCCGACCCCGGGGTCCCCAGACGGGCAGCCCGGCTGGGGTGGGGCGGTGAGGGAGGGCTCGGATCTATTGGCAAGCACAACACCCGCACTGGAGAATATTCCCCTCGACTTGCTGCGCGCCTTCAAAGAAGCCGGGCTCTCGGATCGCCGGCTCGCCTATTTAACCAATCGCACCGAAGACGAAGTGCGAGCTTATCGTAAAGAGCTTGGTTTGATTCCCGTCTATAAACGCGTGGACACTTGCGGGGCCGAGTTTGAATCTTACACGCCTTATCTTTACTCAACGTATGAAGAAGAAGACGAAGCGCAGCCCACCGATCGACCGAAGATCATGATTCTCGGTTCAGGGCCGAATCGGATCGGTCAGGGGATCGAGTTCGATTATTGCTGCTGTCACGCGTCGTTCGCGCTGCACGAAGCGGGCTTTGAGACGATCATGGTCAACTGCAATCCCGAAACTGTCTCGACCGACTATGATACTTCTGATCGTCTGTACTTCGAGCCGCTCACCTTCGAAGACGTGATGAATATCGTCGATGTCGAAAAGCCCACCGGCGTCATCGTCCAACTCGGCGGCCAGACGCCTTTGAATCTGGCGATGCGTCTGCACGATGCCGGCGTGCCAATCATTGGCACGTCACCGGACTCGATCGATCTCGCTGAAGATCGAAAGCGCTTCGGCGCTTTGCTAAATGAACTGCGTATTCCGCAACCGGAAAACGGCACGGCAACTTCGATTGCAGAGGCCCGCGTGATCGCGGAACGCATCGGTTATCCCGTGCTCGTGCGCCCCAGCTATGTCCTGGGCGGACGCGCGATGGCGATTGTTTATGACGAAGGTAGTCTGGACGAATACATGCGGACAGCAGTTGATTTCTCGCACGACCGCCCGGTCTTGATTGATAAATTTCTTGAGCAGGCGGCCGAGTTTGACGTCGATGCGCTGGCGGACGAAACGGCGTGTGTCATCGCCGGAATTCAGGAACACATTGAAGAGGCGGGGATTCACTCAGGCGATTCATCGTGTGTGCTGCCGCCGGTGCGCATCGCCACAGAGCATCTCGACACCATGCGGCATTACACGCGCAAACTCGCAGCGGCGTTGTCGGTGAAAGGGCTGATGAACATTCAGTTCGCGATCAAGGACGATCGCGTCTATGTGCTCGAGGTGAATCCGCGCGCGTCGCGCACCGTGCCGTTCGTGTCGAAGGCCACGGGCGTTGCGCTGGCACGCGTCGGCGCGCTGGTGATGGCCGGGCACCGGCTGAAAGACTTCGGTTTGCCGGAAGAACTCAGCGTCGATGAACGCTTCTATGTTAAGTCGCCGGTCTTCCCTTTCCGAAAATTCCCTGGTGTCGATCCGGTCTTGAGTCCGGAAATGCACTCGACCGGTGAAGTTATGGGCATTGGTGAAAGTTTTGGCGAAGCTTACGCAAAGGCGATGACCGGTGCGGGACTCGCACTGCCGGCGAGCGGGATTGCCTTCATAAGTGTAAACGACGCCGACAAAGGCCAGGCGGTGCTGCTCGCCCGGCGTTTGGCGCGGCTTGGTTTTCAGTTGATGGCCACGCGCGGTACCGCGGTGCGCCTGCGCGAAGTCGGCTTGCCGGTTGAAAACGTATTCAAAGTAAACGAGGGACGGCCGAACGTTGTCGATCATGTGAAGCAGGGCGAGATTGCTCTGGTCATTAACACACCGCTGGGGCGCGCGTCGCACTTTGACGAGCAGGCAATTCGCCGCGCGGCTTTGCAATACAACGTGCCGTGCGTGACCACGATGACCGGTGCGCAGGCTCTGGTTGAGGCCCTGGCGTCGCGAACGGACGGCAGCAACGTGTCCGTCTACGCCTTACAAGATCTCCACGCAGTCAGCGCTTCGGCGCGTTGAGTACCACCCAAAGGGCTTTGCCCTCTGATGTGCGGAAAGGCTCTGCCTTTCCGTTAAGTTCTCTGAGCATTTGGGAGGCTGCGCCTCCCGACGTTTTATTCAGGAGGCACAGCCTCAGATAATAATTCAGTTGCCGGAAAGGCGAAGCCTTTCCGCACATCAGGCGGCAGAGCCGCAGTCGCGGAGTTCTTTGGAAATAAACGATCCCGAAACCATCGAGCGCATCCTGGATGAATGCCGGACAATCGCGGTCGTGGGCTTGTCGTCGACGCCGACGCGCCCTTCGCACGGCGTCGCCGCTTACATGCAGCGCGCTGGTTATCGCGTGACTCCCGTGAATCCGAATGAGAACGAAGT
>DATGVD010000171.1:0-2113 GCA_035300785.1 Pyrinomonadaceae bacterium
AACGGCCAGGTTCTCAAATCTTTTCAGCCGTCCGCTTCACGGACTTCGCTTCGGACTCCGGCCAAACCCAGCGATAAATCGCTGGGCTATTTTCAATCGTCCGCTAACACGGACTCAGGTTACGGTACTTTTTGTGCAACGGCGGCTTGAGATATCACGCCGCGATTGAGCTACTCGCCTATCTCTGATGTCTGGTGGTGGTGCAGTTTGACAGAGTGGCACGGGCGTCCCGCCCGTGAACCACGCGCAAGATGCGCGTGCCACAATCAAACTGACCCACTACGTTGTCTGGAATCGAGCTTAGGTGATCTAGCGGCCTAGCCGCCGAGCGCCGGATCGTTGGGGCCAGCCGGCTGGGTCGCGTTCGTGTGAATCGAGCCGTCAGCTGAATCAACGTAGTAGTGGTTCCCGCCGGTCGTGTCGGTTTGCGGGTCTGCATTCAACGTATATGACGTTGGCTGGGTGGCGGACTTTGGAACCACTTTTAGCGTGAAGATGTAGCCGTCAGTTGACGGCGGATTGCCCTGGAACTTAGAGCTCAACAGTTTGTCTTGCACCATTTGCTCAAAGGTGCCAAAGGTACGATTGTGCGTGTTGTAGTACTGAATCTCGATGGCGGCGATCGTCTTAAGATCCTGCAAAGTTGCCGCCTCGTTTCCGGCTTTCTGGGCGGCTTTGAATCCAATCACGGCGGCGCCAATCAGGATTCCAATGATCGCGATCACGATCATCAGCTCGATCAGCGTGAAGCCGAGTTCGTTGCGGCGGTTGCGGCGAGTCTCTCTCATATGTAATTCCTCAATTGCTAAACGATGTCGCGCGGCAGCAGTTCCGAAAAGGACAACCCGCGCCCGGTAATGGGTGGCGGAATCTTACTACACCGACGGCAGTCGCGCCACAAGTCCAGCGTGCAACGGCAGCGACGTTTCTCCCCTCTCCCGTTGGGAGAGGGAGCCGAGCAAGCGGCATTGGGCTACACTTGTCGTCGCCGCGGATTTGGCTCCGACATGGCGAGCCAGCCTCGCAGCATGTAGAATGAGCCCGATGAGAGAACTGCGTACAGCCCCGAACCGCGCGGAAGCGCTCGCCACGGCGGCAGAGAGAATCGATCTGCTGCAAAGCGCCATTGAGCGCGTGATTCGCGGCAAGCCCGAAGCAGTGCGGCTGGCAATGGTGACCTTGCTGGCCGGCGGACACCTTTTGGTTGAAGACGTTCCCGGCGTTGGCAAAACCACGCTGGCACATGCGCTGGCGCGAGCGCTGGACTGTTCGTTTCAGCGAATTCAGTTCACTTCCGATCTGCTGCCTTCGGATGTGATCGGGCTCTCGGTTTTCAATCAGCACAGCTCGCTTTTTGAATGGAAGCCCGGCCCGGTCTTCGCCAACGTCGTACTCGCCGACGAAATCAATCGCACCACCCCGAAAACTCAATCGGCGCTGCTCGAAGCGATGGCCGAACGGCAGGTGACAGTCGAAGGCACGACCCACGCCCTGCCGCAACCGTTCATCGTGCTCGCCACCCAGAACCCGATCGAACATCACGGGACTTACCCTTTGCCGGAATCGCAGCTCGATCGTTTCATGCTGCGCTTGCGCATAGGTTATCCCGGCGCGCGCGACGAAAAGCAGATGCTCCGCGATCGCGAACACGGCGAACCGCTCGATGCAGTCGAACCGGTGATGACGGGCTCGGACGTTTTGGAACTGCAAAGCGCGGTCAGCGAAGTTTCGGTTGACGACGCGATTGTGGACTATCTGATGCGCGTCGTGGCCGCCACGCGATCGTCAGAGATGCTGGATCTCGGGGTCAGTCCGCGCGGCACGCTATCGCTGTTTCGCGCCGCGCAGGCGCTGGCTTTGACCGAAGAACGCACGTACTGCGTTCCCGACGACATCAAGCGTTTGGTGGTTCCGGTGTTCGCGCATCGCCTCACGGTCAGCTCTCGCTATTCTTCAGCCATGCGCCGCAGCGAGGAAGCCGAAACGGTGCTGCATGAAATCCTGAAAACAATCAGCGTCCCGCTCTGAAGAATTGCGAAATTCGAATTGCGAATTTCGAAATGCCGATCAAGGGGAAGCTCGTGAATAACGGAATCGCCGCCAAAACAGAAAT
>DATGVD010000172.1:0-2319 GCA_035300785.1 Pyrinomonadaceae bacterium
CATCGCGCGATCGAGAATCTGTTGCAAGCGCGCCGGCGTCTCACCCGGTCGGGCTTCGGCCAGCGGCTTGGCCGTGTCATACAACACGGCATGGCGCACATCGATGGTGGATTTGCCGCGAAACGGCCAGGTGCCGGTCAGCATTTCGTAAAGCAGGACGCCGGTTGAAAAAATATCAGCGCGCGCATCGACCCGATCGCCGCGCGCTTGTTCCGGCGCCGCGTAGGTCGCCGTGCCGTAGGGCACGCCCATCTCAGTCAACTCAGTCTGATGAATGCCGCTGGTTTGCGCTTCCGTCTCGTCGAGCAGTTTTGCCAGGCCAAAATCCAGCACCTTTACCTGGCCATGGTCTGTGACCATCACGTTGCCGGATTTGATATCGCGGTGGATGATGCCGCGCTCGTGCGCCGCGGTCAGCGCGTCCGCCACTTGAATCCCTATGCGCAAAGCGCTTTCCAATTCCAGCGGCCGCCCGTTGACCAGTTGGCGCACATTGCGGCCTTCGACGTGCTGCATCGCGATGAAGTGCAAACCTTCGGCTTCGTCGAGATCGAAGATCGTGCAGATGTTCGGATGATCGAGGGCCGAAGCGAGCCGCGCCTCGCGTGCAAAACGTTTCAGATTGGTTTCTTTTACAGTCAGTTCAGCCGGTAAAACTTTGAGGACGACGGTGCGGCCCAGTTTGTTGTCCGTGGCTTTATAAACTGTGCCCTGTCCGCCGGCGCCGAGCTTTTGGAGAATCTTGTAATTGCCGAGAGTCTGCCCGACCATGAGTGGCGTTATTTAACTCTCAAATAACGCTGACTGCAACTGTTTCTACGGGCCGGTAGTGTCGGAATAATCCCATTGACAGGCGGATGATATACTCCGATCCGAAAGTGAGCCCGATTTTTGTCGAAGGAGATCGATCGATGCCCGCTAGTTTGACCGAGAAAGAGTTTTCCCAACACGTCGGCACAAAGTTTCACCTAAATGTAGACCAGCAAGAGATCGAACTAGAGCTAACCGAAGTTAAGGGATACACGAGCCCGGCGATCGAGCAGGGCGGCATGGAACGGTTCTCGATTTTCTTTGCTGGCGCCGGCGATCCGTTTCTCCCGCAGAAAGTTTATCGGCTGAAGCACCAGCACATGGGTGAGTTCGAACTCCTTCTGGTGCCCATCGCCGGTGATGAGAAGGGTTATCGTTATGAAGCGGTGTTCAATTACTTCAAGACATAATCCACAGATTACGCAGATTACACAGATTAGGAAATACGGAAGCTCGGCTTACTGATCAACGGTCAATGGGCTAACAGCCTTCAACCCCTTCCCTCTCTGTCCTTGCTGTGTCTTATCTGTGTAATCTGCGTAATCTGTGGATGCTATTCAGTTGCTTCCTTCCACTCCATATGTTTGTACGCGCCAAACTCTTCGATCACGACGAAACCGAGTCGTTCGTAAAAACGTTGCGCATCTTGATTTAGCACAAAGACCATGTGGCGCAGGGCCTTGGCTGCACGCTTTGATTCATCGATCAGCCAGCGCAGCAGCATCGTGCCGGCGCCGCGGTTTTGAAACTCGGTTAGCATCGCGATGTCCAGCAAGCGAATCTCCTGGTCGTCGCGCGCAATCCAGATCCTTCCAGCGGGACAATCGTCAATCATGATCACGAAGTACTCGGCGTCAGGAAACCGCGCGTCGTATTCGCGTCGTTGCAGATCGAATTGCCATTTCAAGAACTGCCCCTTTTGCTCGTCGCTCCAGGGCGCTTGCGCGAGTTCATCGGAGCGCGTGCTCGCATAAACTGAAAGAAGAAATTCTTCGTCCGCAGCCGTGACCGGCCGCAAAACCATTCGACCGCCGCGCGGTAATGAGAATTCGGTCTCGTTAGTGTCCATTAGAGGCGAATGATACGCCGGAGGCGGGGCGAAATAGTAATCCACGAAGAGCCACTGTCAATACCACCTTCGTAAGCGGATGGGTCTTAGTCAGTCAGTACCACCACCGTGATAAGGTACCACCTGCGTCAGCGGGGTGGGACCATCAATCAACCCACGCATTGAGTGTCTGACCCACCCCCGACGGGGTGGTACTGACTCCATATCGCCGGGTGATGGTTGACTCGACCAGCGTGATGAGGTCAGCAGTGCCGCCTGCGTAATCTGTGGATATATCCCCGTAGCCCATAAATACTGCGAAAAATGACGTATTGAATGTTTTCTAGAAAGATAATATGCTTAACCGCATCATAAATGAGCGGCACCCACCAAAACCCGCCCGGTACGGACCCCACGTCCGCCGAAAAATTCAAGGAGAAACAAATGTCCATCACGCGTAG
>DATGVD010000173.1:0-13909 GCA_035300785.1 Pyrinomonadaceae bacterium
TACGAAACGGTAATAGCGCCACTTGATGACGACGCCAAATTGATTCTCACGCGTTACGAAACGCCGACCGATCCACCGAACTATTACATTCGCGATCTCAACAGCAATTCGCGTCGCGCCGTAACTGACTTCAAAGATCCGCAGCCACAGCTTCGCGGCGTCACTCATCAGTTAGTCACGTATCAGCGCAAGGACGGCGTGAAGCTCTCGGCCACGTTGTATCTTCCGCCTGGTTACCAGAAGGGCCAACGGCTGCCCGTAGTCATGTGGGCTTACCCGCGAGAATTCGGTGACCCCGACTCAGCCAGTCAGATCACCGGATCGGCGAACCGCTTCGCGACGGTCAGCGGATACTCGCATCTGTTTCTGCTTCTGTCCGGCTACGCGATTTTCGATAACCCCACGATGCCGATCATCGGGCCGGGCGAAACCGCCAACGATCATTACGTCGAGCAATTGGTGGCCGATGCCGAAGCCGCCATCGACAAAGTCGTCGAGATGGGCGTCGGCGATCGCGAACGCATAGGCGTCGGCGGTCACAGCTACGGTGCATTTATGACGGCGAATCTGCTGGCCCACTCGCGTTTGTTCCGCGCGGGCTTTGCCGAAAGCGGCGCTTACAATCGTTCGCTGACGCCCTTCGGTTTTCAGAGCGAGCGCCGCACGTTCTGGGAAGTGCCTGACCTCTACGCAAAGATGTCGCCGTTCTGGTACGCGAACCAGATTAAGGATCCGATCCTTTTGATGCACGGCGAAGCTGACGACAACTCAGGCACGTTTCCGATTCAATCGGAACGGTTCTATATGGCGCTGAAAGGATTCGGCGCGACCGTCCGTTACGAGACGCTGCCATTCGAAGCGCACGGATACGCGGGGCGAGAGACATTGCTGCATATCCTCGCTGAGCGAATTAATTGGTTTGATAAGTACGTGAAGAACGCCGCGCCGCGGAGAAGCGACACGGCGGAGCAAAAATGACGTGAGCGATTGAGTTGTGAGAGCCACAAAACCTGTTGCTCTCGCCGAGAGACAGCGCCTGTCTTCGCGGCAGAGGAATTACTTGGTTGGGATCCGATCTAGTTTCAGTTGAGCGCGCAACTCACTCATTACCTGTTCACCGGGAATCAACCGCACCTTGCCTTCCTTGATCTCTTTGACGCGCCGCTCAATTTCGATTCGCCACGCTTCATCAATCTCTTCCTGCGAGGTCTCCAAACTCGCCACCAAGTCTTCCGCGAGCATCGCGCGAGCAGCGGGTGGCAGGGCTAAGGCCGCGCTGGCTACGTCTTCATATCCGTTACCCATATCGTCCTCCTTATGAAATGTTCGGCAGTCTACCGTTCGTTGCGTTGGGCTATTAGACCTGCGAAGCTCCGACCGCTTCCTGTGCTTGCTCCTCGATTGCTTTCTCCGCCGCGGCTTTGGCTTCCAATTCGAGTGTTGCCTGCGCCGCCGCGAGGCGCGCGACCGGCACACGGTAGGGCGAGCAGCTGACGTAGTTCAATCCGATCTCGTTACAGAAAGAAATCGATTGCGGATCGCCGCCGTGCTCGCCGCAGATCCCAACTTTGAGATTCGGCTTCACGCTGCGGCCGCGCTCGGCGCCGATGCGCACCAACTCGCCCACGCCTTCACGATCGAGCACCTGGAATGGATCGTCGGCGAGAATCTTCCGATCGACGTAGGTGGGCAGGAACCGGCCAGAGTCGTCGCGGCTCAAGCCGAAAGTCGTTTGCGTCAGATCGTTTGTGCCGAAGGAAAAGAACGACGCGTGCTCCGCGATCTTATGCGCGGTCAGACATGCGCGCGGCAATTCGATCATCGTGCCCACTTCATACTCGAACTTCATGCCGTGCTCGCCCATCACCTGCTGCGCTACTTCGTGAATTACCTCGGATTGCTGCGCCAGCTCTTCGCTGACGGACACGAGCGGCACCATGATCTCTAAAGTCACCTGCTTCCGCTCGCCTTTGACCTGGATCGCGGCCTCGAAGATCGCGCGACACTGCATGCGCGTGACTTCGGGGAACAGCAGCCCCAGCCGGCAGCCGCGGAAGCCGAGCATCGGATTTGCTTCGCGGATTTTGTTGACGTGATTCAGCAACTGGCGCTTTTCGTCAATCTCGTCCAGCAGGTGATCCATGTCGGCGAGCGTCTTCGCCTGTTGCAAAGCCATCTTTAACTCAGACAGTTCACCCAAAAGTTCGTCAACATTCGGCAGGAACTCGTGCAGTGGCGGATCGAGCAGGCGAATCGTCACCGGAAAGCCCGCCATCTCGCGAAAGATGCCGACGAAATCGCCGCGCTGCAGCGGCAGAAGTTTGTCCAGAGCTTTTTCGCGCGCGCCCTTGCCGTCGGCGAGAATCATCTCGCGCATGCAGGCAAGTCGCTTGTCGCCAAAAAACATGTGCTCGGTGCGACAGAGGCCGATGCCTTCGGCGCCCATCGATCGCGCCACGCGCGCGTCGTGCGGCGTGTCGGCATTGGCGCGCACTCGCAGCCGGCGCAATTCGTCCGCCCACTTCATCAATTCATAAAAATCAGGACCCAGCGTGGGCTGAATCGTCGGGACCTTACCGAGAAAGACTCGACCGGTAGATCCATCGACCGTGATCCACTCGCCTTTGGTGATTACTTCGCCGTTCACACTGAACTGTTGCTGGCTGTAATCAACTTCCAAAGCCGACGCGCCGCAGACGCACGTCTTGCCCATGCCCCGCGCGACGACCGCCGCGTGACTGGTCATGCCGCCGCGCGCGGTGACGATCGCCTGCGCGGCTACCATGCCATGAAAATCGTCGGGGCTGGTTTCAACCCGCACCAGCACGACCTGCGCGCCTTCTTTGGCCAACTCTTCCGCCTCATCCGGACTGAACACGACGGTGCCCTGCGCGGCGCCGGGACTCGCCGGCAAACCCGTCGCGAGCACCCGCGCGTCGGTTTTCGGATCGACGGTAGGATGCAGCAACTGGTCGAGCTGTTCGGGCGTAACGCGCTGGACTGCAGTCGCGCGATCGATCAGCTTTTCGCCGGTCATATCGACGGCGACGCGCACCGCCGCCGCGCCGGTGCGTTTGCCGGTGCGCGTTTGCAACATCCAGAGCTTGCCGCGCTCGATCGTGAACTCGCAGTCCTGCATGTCGTGATAATGCTTTTCCAGCAGTTGCGTGATCGACGAAAACTCTGCGTAAACCTTCGGCAATTCCTTCTTGAGCTGGCTGATCGGATTCGGCGTGCGCGTGCCGGCGACTACGTCTTCGCCTTGGGCATTCAACAGATATTCGCCGTACAACTCTTTTTTGCCGGTCGATGGATTACGCGTGAACGCGACCCCGGTGCCGCTGTTCGCGCCCATGTTGCCAAACACCATCGCCTGCACGTTGACGGCGGTTCCGAGATCGTCGGGGATGCGATTGATGCGGCGGTAATCGACCGCGCGCCGGCCCATCCATGAATTGAACACGGCGGCGATCGCTACCCGCAGTTGTTCGTAGGGGTCGTCGGGAATTGTATGCTGCTCTGCCAGAATGATTTCTTTTTCCGCCTTAATGATTCCGCGCAGCTCTTCGGGTTTCAGATCGGTATCAAGGCCTCCGGTGGTCTGCGCTTTGAAGCGATCCATGACGCGCTCGAACTTTGAATGCGCCACTCCGATCACGATCTCGCCAAACAGCGAAGCGAAGCGCCGGTAAGCATCCAAAGCAAACCGCAGATCGCCGGTCTGCTCCGCTAAGCCCTGCACCGTCTCTTCGTTGAGACCGAGATTCAGCACCGTGTCCATCATTCCCGGCATCGAAAACGCCGCGCCCGATCGGACCGACACCAGCAGAGGGTTCTTCGCATCGCCGAAACCCTTGCCGACTTTTTCTTCGAGCTCGTGGAGGGCCTCGGTCACTTGTTCCCACATGCCTTCGGGAAACTTTTTGCCGTTTGCATAGAAGGCATTGCAGGCTTCAGTCGTGACAATCAAACCGGGCGGCACCGGCAGCCCGGCCTGGGTCATTTCGCAGAGGCCGGCGCCTTTGCCGCCGAACAGCGATTTGTTGTCGCCGCTGCCTTCTTCAAATAAATACACCCACTTATGCGGGTGCTCTTCAGTCTCGGCACTTTCGGTAAGTTCTTTCTCTTCAATCACAGGTTGGTTACCTCACGGAGATTTGGCGGGCCTAATCATACACCGTTAGCGCCGGACTTCGCAGCCTGTCGGCAGCGGATTCTTCTGCGCGGGCTTGTCGGGTAGAATGTCTGCTGCTGACAACGAACGATCTACTTAAAAGGGTATGAACTTGAAACCTGTATTGATGTCCTGGAGTGGCGGCAAAGATAGCTGTCTGGCGCTCTTCGAGATTCAGAAGGCGCGGAATTATCGCGTCGCCGCCCTGCTGACGACCGTCACGCGCGATTATGATCGCATCAGCATGCACGGCGTTCGCCGCGTTTTGCTTGAAAAGCAAGCTGCAAGTTTGGGCACGCCGCTTCATCAAGTCCAGATCACCAAAGGCGCCAGCAATCAGGAGTACGAGACTAATCTGATCGAGGCGGTTTCGGCCTACCGTGACCGGGGAATAGACTCGGTCGTGTTTGGCGATCTGTTTCTTGAAGACATCAAAACGTATCGCGATCAATTCCTGGCCCGGCATGACTTACGAGGAATCTATCCGGTGTGGCTGCGGGACACGACTGAATTCATCAGAGACTTCATCGATCTTGGTTTCAAGGCCATCATCACCTGCGTCAATGCTGACGCTCTGGATTCTTCATTCGCCGGAATGATCATTGACGATAATTTTCTTTCCGCGCTGCCGGCGAGTGTCGATCCTTGTGGAGAGAACGGAGAATTTCATACTTTTGTTTTCGATGGGCCAAACTTCGCTCAGCCGGTAGAATTCTCAGTCGGCGAAACTGTTTTAAGAGATGGGTTCTGGTTTTGCGATTTACTGCCGCAGTGATAGAGTCGCGACACGCACGATCTGATGTCACTTACAACCACCCGGATAGTTTCTTTTCTACCATCGGCTACCGAGATGGCGTTTGCGCTCGGTCTCGGCGATCAAGTCGTCGGCATCACTCACGAGTGCGACTATCCGCCTGAAGTCGAAGGCAAGCCGGTAGTCGTTCGCAATGTGCTTCCGATCGAGACGATGAGCCAGCCTGAGATTGATGTGGCCGTGACGCAGAGAATGAGGGACGGACTAAGCCTCTATCAGGTGGATGAGAAGCTTTTGCAAGAGCTCGCTCCCGATATAATTCTGACGCAAAACTTGTGTCAGGTCTGCGCCCCTTCCGGGAATGAAGTAACTCACGCCCTGAACCTCCTGCCGAAAAAACCGCAAATCCTTTGGCTGACGCCGAAATCGCTGGAAGAAATCTTCGATAATCTGCGCGAGTTAGGACAAGCAACTGGCCGTCTGAAAGAGGCCGAAGCATTGATCGCCACGGGTCTCGGGAGATTGGAGAAGATCGCGAGCGTCACCCGCAATCTGTCGCAACGTCCGCGTGTCTTTTGTGTGGAATGGCTCGACCCAATCTATTGCAGTGGTCACTGGATGCCGGAGATGGTTGAGATAGCGGGCGGCGTGGATGCGCTGGCTCGCCAGGGAACGGATTCGGTTCGCATTCCGTGGGAGGATGTTTTGCAGTGGGCGCCTGAAGTTCTAATCATCACGCCCTGCGGTTTCAATCTGGATAAAGTGATCGAGCAAACGCCACAACTCTTCAACAATCCGGGTTGGACCGAACTGCCGGCGGTGCGCGACGGCCGTGTATACGCGGTTGACGCAAATTCTTATTTCGCGCGTCCTGGACCCAGAGTCGTGGAAGGCACGGAGCTTTTGGCTCATCTGATTCATCCCGATCTTTTTCAATGGGAAGGTTCGCCAGCGGCATTTCGTCGTGTCGAATTCTCAAACGCTGTTCCCACAAGCCTCTCAGTCAACAGTCTTGCATGAGGGATGACAATGAGCGCCCACCAGGAAATCATTTCCGATGCGTTCCGCGATCAATCAAGACAGAAGAGCTGCTCAAACTGCGGCCTGAGTTTTGGTTGTGGACCGAGCGCCGGAAAAGAAAGTTGCTGGTGCGAAGATTTGCCGCACGTCTCGCTGGTCGGCGCGGCGGAGCAGGACTGCCTTTGTCCCGAATGTCTGAGGCAGGCAATTGCCGGTCTTCAGTTGAATCCAGCCGAGACGCAACCCGCTTCGAGCCAGGGCAAGCGCGTAATCAATTCACCGCCCATACTGGTGGAAGGCGAAGACTATTACTGCGAAGGTCCGGCGATCGTTTTCACCGCCAGCTACCTTCGGCGTCGCGGCTACTGTTGCGAGAGCGGATGTCGCCACTGTCCGTACGATGACTGGGTAAGTAACCAATCGGGCCATCAGCGCACCACAATAGTCAAAACGAACGGTCAATCACAAAAGTAAAAGAGCGGTCGGACTTCTCGTCGGGCCGCTCTTCCGGTTTGGCGTCCAGCGCGTCTATCAATGGCGCTCTGCGTCTTTTATTTCTCGATCGGCGCGCTTCTGGGCATCCTTCGCCTGCTGTTTACCCAGTCCTAAATCGTGAAGCGTTTGCCCGATGCTCCTGCCGTTGGCAAGTCCAGCGAGGATCGCGTTGGTTGTGATGTTCGGATGCCTTGGACCCAGGTTCGCCGCGAGTCGCGTGGCTGCTACGTACTGGCCGAACTTCAAATTTGGGTTTGCCGCCAAAGCAGCTTTATAACCACTTCGCAGATCATTGGCCGTGGTATGCAGATTCGCCGCCATTCCGGGACGGTTGCGCAGCTCTTTATCTGCTTTTTGAGAGTTCTGTCGCTGCAAGCGGGCGCGATCGAGTCCCGCGTCTGAACGACCGTTTGAGCGATCCGACGCCGTGCTGCGACCAGTATCGGCGCGACCATTGGATCGGTCTGACGACGTGCTGATACCTCTATCCACGCCGACACCGCTTGGCGGACCCCCGCCTCGACCGCCCGCGGACGAACCACCTCCTCCTCCACCTCGACCTCGGCCCTGGGCCGAGGCCATCACCTGGAGGCCGGCCATAAGCAGGAACACCAACCCCAATTTCGCCATCATTTTCAATGTATTTCGCATAACTTTCCCTCCATCAAGATGATTCTCTAAACGTCAGGGGGAATAAAGCGGCGAGGAGAGCGAAACCATCGTAGCAGACGCAGACAGAGAATGGAATGGGGCAAGCCCACCGAAACGGAAAATAGCTGGTGGGATTAATGAGATTTACGTAGATTGGAGGCTCCGCCATCGGCACAGATCCAGGTTCGTCCGCGCGGCACTTCTTTCCCGACTCCTCAATACTTCGGCACGGAAGGATCCACTTCGTCGGACCAGGCGGTGATGCCGCCCTTCAAATTAGTCAGCCGTCCCGTAAACCCCGCGCGCTGCAAGGTCTCGATCGCTTTCGCGCTGCGGCCGCCCATCTTGCAATGCACGACGGTTTCACGGCCGGCGTCGATCTCGTTCATGCGACCGAGCACCTGCCCGAGGGGAATCAAGCGTGAGCCGGGAATCAAAGCGATTTCGTATTCATGAGGTTCGCGTACGTCGATGATTTGAATATCATCGCCACGGTCGAGTCGCTGTTTCAATTCAGTAGCCGTGATTTCTTCCATCTTGTTTTCGGTTGCGGCTGGTGGTGGTGGCGTGACTCCGCAGAACTCTTCGTAATCGATCAGCTCTGTGATGGTCGGATTGTCGCCGCACACCGGGCAATCGGGATTTTTGCGCAGCTTCAGCTCGCGAAAGCGCATCCGCCAGGCGTCGAACAGCAACAGACGGTTAACCATTATGTCGGGCGCGCCGAGAATGATCTTGAGCGCTTCAGTGGCTTGAATGGCGCCGACGATTCCGGGCAGCACGCCGAGCACGCCGCCCTCGGCGCATGACGGCACCAACCCCGGCGGCGGTGGCTCGGAATACAGGCAGCGGTAACAGGCGCCGCGTTCCGCCCAAAAAACACTCGCCTGTCCTTCGAAACGAAAGATCGAACCGTAGACGTTGGGTTTGCCGGTGAGCACGCAAGCGTCGTTGACCAGATAGCGTGTCGGAAAGTTGTCAGTACCGTCGACAATCACATCATAGTTACGGAAAAGCTGCAGCGCGTTCGCGCTGTTCAGCCGGGTTTCGTGAGTTTCGATCTCGACGTGCGGATTGATGTCTTCCAGACGGTCGCGTGCCGAAGCTATTTTCGGCCGGCCTACGTCGCGGGTGCCGTGAATGATCTGTCGCTGCAAGTTCGAGACATCAACCACATCGAAATCAACCAGTCCCAGCCGGCCGACGCCGGCCGCGGCCAAATACATCCCGAGCGGCGCGCCCAAACCTCCGGTGCCGATCATCAGCACGCTGGCCGCTTTCAACTTTCGCTGACCAGTCATGCCGACTTCGGGAATGATTACGTGACGGCTGTAGCGCGCGATCTCTTCGTTCGAAAGCATTGGGAGCCCCAAATCTTGCTGCGGTGTGCCGCCATCCTGATCCGCTGTGGGTTCCAGAACCGCGGCGCCGCCCGCGATCGAAGGTACGATCAGAATCGTGTCGCCATCTTTTACTGGCGTATCGGGACCGTTTCGGTGGCGGATGTCTTCGTCATTGAGATACACATTGACGAAATTGCGGAGCGCGTTTTGATCGTTGAAAAGGTGGCGGCGCAACTCGGCGTGCGACGCGATGAGCAGATTCAAAGCCTCGCCGGCAGTTGCGGCTTCGACTTTGACTTCGGATTGGCCGCCGGCGAACTGGCGCAACGCGGTTGGGATGGCGATAGTTACTGACATGAGCGTTTCCTTTCAGAATTCATTCCCTCTCCCTCTGGGAGAGGGTTAGGGAGAGGGCTTAACGACGCGAGCAAGATGTGTTGTTTCTCGCTCACCTGCGCGCACTCAAGAACAGGAAAGAGATAAATTTTCATGAGCAATTCTCAAGTAGCCCCTCACCCCAGCCCTCTCCCAGCGGGAGAGGGAGCAATTTCTTCTTCATTAAATCGTGATCGATCGGATTCCATTTCCCACGAACGCAAACCATCGCCACTGCCTTTCGTGATCGCGACCACAATGTACGAATAAGTCGGCCAGGCGTGCTCGAGATCGTATTGCGACGGCACCGGACGATCGTCGGGATGCGAATGATAAAAGCCGACCACGTCCAGCGCTTGCTCGCGCGCGCGTTTCTCGCCGCGCATCAATTCGTCGGGCCGAATCAAAAACCGGTTGCGCTTGGCTTCCTCTTCACGCGCGTTCGAAATCGGATAAGTTTCGATCACGACTTTGCGGTCGTCCGCGAATTTGCCAATCAGCAGGCCGCAGCATTCATAAGGATAGTCGCGCTCGCCGTGCTGGCGGATTTCAGTCAGTTGCTGTTCAGTGAGCTGAACCATTTGAATCCATTGAATCCAATAGCCAAGGACTTACGGGATTAACAAGATGAGGCAACCAGGCATGCATTTCTCTGTAACCTGGTCTTGTAAATCCTGTAAATCTTGTCCATGTTCTACTTCTCCAGGGCCTGCTCAATGTCCGCGATGATGTCGCTTACGCCCTCAATACCGACTGAGATCCGAACCAGCCCGTCGCTGATACCCAATTCTTTGCGACGCGCGGGCGACAGATCGCGATGCGAAGCGGTCGCCGGATGCAGCGCGCTGGTAAAAACATCGCCGAGACTCGTCGAGCGTACGCAAAGCCGCAACGCATCCATGAAACGGAAAGCCGCTGCGCGCGAGTCGTCTCTGAGTTCGATCGAGACCAAAGCGCCCGCAAGTGGCTCGCGCAGAACGCGCTTCGCTATTGCCCCTCCCCCTGGATAATAAACGCGACTGATCCGCGGATTCTCTCTGAGGCGTTCGGCCAACGCGCGCGCATTTTCACAATGGCGATCAAGGCGCACCGCAAGCGTCTTTAACCCGCGCAAGATCGCGTGCGCTTCCCATGGACTCAAAACGCCACCGACTAGTTTCATCACGCCAATCAAAGCAGGGCTGTCGGCTTCGTCCCGCGAAATCGCGATACCGCCCATGGCGTCAGCATGCCCGGACAAAAACTTCGTCGCGCTATGCACGACAATATCAGCACCGTGTTTCAACGGCTGACAGAGATAAGGCGAAGCAAATGTGTTGTCGACGATCAAGCGCGCGCCGACCGAGTGCGCGATCTCAGCGCAGGCGTCGATATCGCAGACTTTCAAAAGTGGATTCGAAATCGTTTCCGCAACGAGAATGCGGGGCCTGGTCTCGGCCGCTTTTGCGCGCAAGCCATTAAGCTCGCTGAAATCCGCCGTCACGGTCTTGATTCCCAGCGCTCCAAAAATAGTTTGCAGCAGACTCGTGGTCGCGCCGTAGAGATCCTGCGAGGCGAGAACGGTTGCGCCGGGCGTCAACTCACAGGCGAACAGAGCCGCATGAAGGGCCGCCATCCCGGACGAATATCCGCATGCGGTGGCGCCGCCCTCAACTGTACGCATCGCGGCTTCCAGCGCGGTAACCGTCGGATTGCCGTAACGCGTATAGATGTAGCCCGCTTTTTCACCCGCGAAGACCTTGTCGATTTCCTCCATCGAGTCGTAGGTATAAGTCGTGCTCGCATAGATCGGAGTGGCAGTCGGCTTACCCTCGGGCGGCGCGCCTCGCTCGCCGGTGTGAACCAGTTCGGTGGCGATATCCAGCTTATCCTTTTCTCCAACCATGCTTTTACTTTAGCCGTTTTTCACTCAGCCCAAAAGCGCTCACCCATGTATCTTTCACCGCCATCGCAAAGAATCGTTACGACGACCGAGTTCGGCGGCAGTTTGCGCGCCAACGCCAGCGCAGCCACCACATTCGCACCCGAGCTTACGCCAACGAACAAGCCTTCTTCGCGGGCCAGCCGCCGCGCCATCGCCTGGGCTTGTTCGGTTACCACCTCAACCTTTTCATCAGCCAGCGTCGGGTCAAAAATACCCGGCATGCGGGAAGTTGGTAAGTGTTTTAACCCTTCGAGTCCGTGGATCGGCGAGTCCGGCTCCATTGAGATCGCGCGCACGCCGGGATTGTACTCTTTCAATCTGCGCGAGACGCCGACAAACGTTCCGCATGTTCCCAACCCGCTCAGAAAGTGGGTCACCCGCCCTTCAGTTTGTTCCCAGATTTCGCGCCCGGTGCCGTCAAAGTGCGCTCGCCAGTTAGCTTCATTGTTGTATTGATCGGGATAAAAATACTTATGCGGCTCGCGTTCGGCCATCTCTCGTGCCAGTCGTTGGGCGCCGTCGGTGCCTCGCAGGGGATCAGTTTCGATTATTTCCGTTCCATAAATCCGCAGAATTTGCTTTCGTTCCTCGCTGGCGTTCTTTGGCAGGTAAAGCGTCACCGGATAATGGCGCACGGCGCCCAGCATTGCGTAAGCGATTCCGGTGTTTCCGCTAGTGGCATCCAGAATTGTCCTGCCGGGATACAAACGGCCGCTGCGTTCGCCTTCGAGAATCATCCGCAGCGCGGCGCGATCTTTTACCGAGCCACCCGGGTTCAAGTGTTCGGCTTTTGCCAACAACTCGACGCCGGCCGGCAAGTCGCACGCGATGTTCCGCAGACGCAAAAGCGGCGTGTTCCCAATCTGTGATTCCAGCTCAGCAAAGCGATCTCGCTCGTCGCGCTGCAAGACTGTGTCGATGGTTTCTGCGGTTTCGATCATGAATCCAAAACCAAACCGGCCGCGACCTTTGTGGAGTCGCGACCGGCTTTCAAAACTTTTTGCGGCGTTCTTTATGATCGATCTTCACGCGCGCACAAGTCTTGCCCCGTCGCTCCTCCCGCGGGAGAAGCCCACATACAGGCGCACCAGTAATAATAATTCTTGCGGGTCATGTTTGCGTGTGAAAAGTAACACACAAACTATAGGCGCAGCCCTAAAAAAGTGTCAAGGAACAAGCAATCCGTTGGCTCGGCTACCAGCGAATCAAATATTCCCGCAGCGTTTGATACATCGCCTCAAATGACTCCGCACAGAACAGGACTGGCTGAAAGTGGGTCGGGTCGTACTCCAGGTGCGACGCGGCCTCAATATCAAGCGGTCGCAGCTCCGCGTCGCCCATCTCTTCCATCTCTCCGGCCGATGACAGCAGTCCAGTGCCGTAAGCCTTTACCGACTCGCCTTCGCGCAGCGCGCCAAACTCGATCGTGAACCAATATACGCGTGACAAACGATCGAGAGCGTCCTCCGCCGTCGCGCGCTTGACGGCTTCGCCGAATAAGCGATTGAGCTCGGCCAGACGCTCGCTTGCCAAAGTAACTCCATGGCCGACGATCTCGTGGACCACGTCCGGCTCAGGCGTGTAGAGCGGTGTCGAATGATGCCGAATGTACTGGGTGCAAAGAAACACACCGTTCGCGAGGTTCTCGAGAAACACTCGCGGTTGCACCAGACCCGCAACAGGCTCAAGCCGAAAACCGCTGATTGCCTGCACCTTCTCGTTCACTTCACGCAACTGCGGAATGCGATCCGAATCGAAACTCAAACGCCGCAGCGACGACAGATATTCCGCGCAGGCGTGCCGCTGATGGGCCGGCCCGAGCGCCTTCCAGATCGTGCGCCACACTTGATGTTCTTCCGCGGTGTAAGGCGCGTCGGGAATCTGATCGCCCGGTTGAAAATTCATGGCCAGTTGTGCGATCTGGTTGCGCCGCTTCCGATATTCGCGGTCGCGGAATCCCGGATGATCGGGATCGAGCTGCACGATCGCATTTCGATCTGAAATGGCCTCATCTGCATCGACGGCGACCAGGCGCATGTCGACGTGGTCGGAAAGCAGCGGTTGTTTTGTTTTGACTTCCATGATCTTAAAACCTCAGGTTTGGAAACTTGCCACAGAGGCACGGAGACACAGAGGAGACTTCGATGAAAAAGTAGATCGAAGCCCCTCTCCTATTTTTGCTCTGTGTCTCCGTGTCTCTGTGGCCATTGCTTTGATCGCTCAAAACTAAACCGGCCACCGATCCTTCGCGATTGGAAGGACCGATGGCCGGTTACTGGAAACTTGTTCGCGGAGTGTTAGCTCGTCACTCGCGACAGCCCATCGCCCGACCGTCCCTCCAGAGCGGAGAGCGGACCGTAATAATAGTAGTAGCGATGTTGGCTGTGACTAATCATTTCTTCGCCAGAAAGACTAATAGCGTACGCTCAAATCGTCAAGTAAATAATTGCAATAGACCCGCAATATGCCAGCTCAACCGATGTCGTCTAACGGGACACGATATGGCATAAGATCGTCAGTCCTGGCCGATAACGAACATGAATTACCCTCCCGGAATCAATTAGCGGCCAACGGCACGCTCATTGCCATAGACCCCAGCGGAGGGTGTTGACATGAAATCAAATTACTTTAGAAACATCGCCGGGACCGCCATTATGGCGTTCTCGTTAATTCTTGGCGTTTCGTCAATCACAGCGGCCCAGTCGTGGGATCCTTATCAGAATGATCGTTACCGTCGCCAACAGGATGAGCAATACCGGCGGCAACAGGCGGAGCAGTACCGCCGCGATCAGGAGGATCGAGCGCGCCGTGACCAGAACGATCAGTGGGATCGTGGTCGCAACCAACAGGATCAGTGGGGTCGCGATCAATGGGGCCGGCGAGGCCGCGGGCGTAGCGGCGACGGCTACCCAAACTGGGGAAGCAACTACGAGTTGCGCCAGACGGCACTGAACGCCGGATACAACGAAGGCGTCAAGCAAGGCCGTAACGACCGCAATCGTCGTCGTGGCTATGGCTATGGCAACGACTTTAGGAACTACAGTTCCTATCGGAACGCGACGAAGGATTACAACTCAAGATTCGGCGACCGCGAACTCTATCGCCGTTATTTCCAGATGGCGTTTGAGAACGGTTACGCGGACGGTTTGAGAGGCTACTAATTAGTCCAAGTA
>DATGVD010000174.1:0-5097 GCA_035300785.1 Pyrinomonadaceae bacterium
ACCCCGGTGAGGTCAATACCGAGAGGGTAGCGACCGGGTTGGGGCCTGGCAACGCGACCGTACCGTAAATTGAGGCCCGGTCGCATCCACCACCCCACGCGGGCTGCCCGCTTGGGGACCCCGGTCCGCTCTCGGTACTGACGACCTCGTCATCGTTGCAAATTAAGACACCACCAAAACACAGGTTACAAATATTGGCTTGGCTGCTATAAATATCACGCTCCTCCGGAGCTAATGCGCGAATGGAGAGCTTTACTCTGTCCGAAGAGCTGGCAACTAAGTCTGCAACTGAACTCGCGGCGCTGATTCGCTCGCGCGTCGTGTCGCCCGTCGAAGTTCTCGAAGGGCACCTGCGACGCATTGAGCGACTCAACCCACAGTTTAACGCAATCGTCACGCTGGCGCCGGACGCTTTGGATCGTGCGCGCGCCGCCGAATCTGCCTTAACCACCGGCGGAGAGATTGGTCCGCTGCATGGCGTGCCGCTCACGGTGAAAGATACGATCGAAACCGAAGGCGTGCGTACCACCAGTGGCTCGCGCTTGCTTACGGAGCACATTCCCGTTCGCGATGCGGCGGTCGTGGCTCGCTTGAAAAGCGCGGGCGCCATCGTTTGTGGCAAGACCAACACGCCCGAGATGGCGGCCTACTACGAGTGTGATAATCCCGTCTTCAAACGGACGAACAATCCGTACGATCTGAGCCGAACATCGGGCGGTTCGAGTGGCGGCGAAGCCGCGGCGATCGCAGCCTGCCTTTCTCCCGGGGGAATTGGTAGCGACCTCGCCGGCTCAATTCGCCTGCCGGCGCATTTTTGTGGCATCGCCGGATTAAAGCCGACGATGGGACGCGTGTCGATGGATGGTCACATCCCGGCTGCCACCGGGCCGCTTTCACTTGGGGCCTGCATCGGCCCGATGGCCCGCTCGGTTGCGGACCTTTCATTGTTGTTTGGCGTGATGGCCGACGCGGCCCCGTCTGAAATCAGCGGCCAGGACGCGTCGCTCGATCGAGATACGGCTGGGCTGCAAGGTCTGCGCGTGGCCTGGTACACCGATGATGGCGTTGCGCCGGTTACCCGCGAAACCCGTGACGCAGTTGTAGCTGCCGCAAAAGCCTTCAGCGATCGTGGCCTTGAAGTTGATGAAGCAAAGCCCCCGGGTGTTGCGGACGGCTTTCGGCTTTGGATTGAATTGTTCGCGCGGGCCGTGACGGCACAACTTCGTGAGTTCTATCGCGGCAAAGAAGATCAGGCCGGACCGCAAGTTGCGGCGATGCTCGGAAAGTTTGACCAGCGAACCGATCTGAATGACAGAGTTAGTGAAGCTGAAAAACTTGCAGCCGCTGTGGTCGAGCGCGAGCGGCTCCGCGAAAAACTGCTGCGCTGGATGAAGACGACGCCCCTGATCCTGGCGCCGGTCGGTTCGACGCCCGCATTCGCACACAGCGCGCGTCGCGTTGAAGTGAGCGGCGAATCGATCAGCGTGTGGCGCGCGTTCAGCTATTCGCAGACTTTCAATGTCTTCGGATTGCCGAGCGTCTCCGTGCCCACGGGCCGCTCCGCCAAAGGACTGCCCATCGGCGTGCAGATTGTGGGCCGTCCTTTTGCAGAGCGCACCGTTCTGGCCGCGGCAGAAATCTGCGAGCAAGCGCTGGGCGGGTGGCAGCGACCGCCGAATTTCCAGCAGAGTGCTGAATAACGAAGACAAGGGAACGATCCACGAAACTACACGGAATAACCACGAAATTAGTTCGCGTATTTTCGTCTGAATTTTGTGTGATTTGGTGGATCGCAGTCGTGGTCTTCGGATCGACTCATAGGGTTTTCAGCAAACGACAGGGTGATATCGAGGAGTAGCGGCTCGCTAGTACTGGGTCAGTTTGAAGACAGATAGCATCCGTCACTATCAGCCATCTTTAGATGGCTTTCCCGCAGGGTTACTAGACCAGCGCTTTTTAGCGCTGGGTGAGATAGGACAACTCTTCCTCAGCGCGCTTTAGGGCGCTTCAAGTGTGAGTGCTTTAGCAATCACTGGTAAGGCCGTTGAAACGGCCTTTTGGATTCGTTCATAATCTGACCCAGCCGTAAAAACGGCTGGTCTAAGAACCCTGCGGGCAAGCCGCCTGAAGGCGGCTAAAGAACGGAGTCTCCTGCACTGCGCGTTACATTGACTGATAATGCATTGAGTCAAACTGAACCAGTGCTCGCTCGCTCCGACTCTTTCAATCACCAGCTCCTTTCGTTATAGTGGCGCGTTAGATCGGTCCAGGGCACGAATCAGGTTTTACCCGGAGGTGGATGATGCCATTCGCAATTGCACTCTTTCTGCAAGCTGACACGGGGGTGTTGGCGGGATTTCTCGGAATCCTTGTCCTTTTCATCCTCGGCATTGCGTTGCTGGTTATAGGAGCGAAGACGATCAGGATTGTGCCGCAGGCTTCGGTGATGCTGATTGAGAGGCTGGGCCGGTTCAACCGCGTAGCCGCAAGCGGCCTGAACATCCTGACGCCGTTTTTCGATAAACCACGCGCGGTTTACTGGACCAATACGCGGCCTGGGCTTACGTCAATCGATTTGCGCGAACAGTTTCTTGATTTGCCGCCCCAGCCCGTGATCACGCGCGACAACGTGACCATCCACGTGGATTCAGTCGTGTACTGGCAGGTCACCGATCCGGTGAAAGCCGTCTATGAGATGAACGATCTCGTCGGCGGCATTGTGCAGTTGACGATTACCGGCATGCGCGCGGTGATGGGCGACATGGATCTGGATCACACGCTGTCGCAGCGCGATCAGATCAACGGCAAGCTGCGTCTGATTCTGGACGAAGCGACGGACAAGTGGGGAGTGAAGGTCACGCGCGTGGACGTGAAGAACATCAATCCACCCGACGACGTGCGGATCACGATGGAGAAGCAGATGACGGCTGAGCGCACTCGGCGCGCGCTCGTGTTGCAGGCCGAAGGCGAACGCCAGGCCGCAATCACTAGAGCTGAAGGCGAGAAGCAAGCGGCAGTGACTCGCGCTGAAGGCGAGAAACAATCGGCCATTCTGGCGGCGGAAGGCGCGGCTCAGGCAAGACTGCGTAATGCCGAAGCTGAGGCGCAGGCAATCGGGCAGGTCGCGAGTGCTATGGCTGACCATGGCAACCCGGCGCAGTATCTGATCACGACCCGCTACATCGAAAGCCTGCGCGACATGACCAAGAGCAACAACGCGAAAGTCATTTTCATGCCGGTTGAAACGTCGAGCATGCTGGCGAGCGTGGGCGCGATCAAAGAGATGATCGCCGAAACTGGTTCGACGAAGCATTCTGCCGATGATTCGCCACCGCCGCCGCCGCCGCGGCAGTTGCGCTAATGGGAGCGCGGACATCTTGTCCGCCAAGCGCGCGCAGCGCGCTCAATCTGTTCGCGCTTCGCGCTCAATGCGGGCAGGGATGCCCGCGCTCCCAGGTTGGCAACTTGCGCTACGACATGTAAAATCTTGCGCTTGATTCATGAGTGAAATAGCTAACAGTGTGAGCGGTGAAGGATGCGCCGGCGAGCCGGACGGCGCGTTGGAGGACCGCATCTTTCGCTTGATGAGCGCGATCGTGTCGCTAGCCGTCATTGCCAGCGCGATTCTGGCGCCGTGGCGGGTGACTGCGGGACTGTTGCTTGGCGGCGCGCTTTCGATTTTGAACTATCACTGGTTGCGATCTTCAATCGAAGAGGTTTTGAGCAACGCTACCGAGAAGCGGCCGCGAGTCAAGCTTTGGCGCTACATTCTCCGTTACTTCGTGGTCGGCGCGATTGTGTTCGCGGCGTACGGACTGCGAATCGTTTCGCTGCCGGCCACCATCATCGGGCTCTCCGCGTTCGTGCCCGCGTTGTTTGTTGAAGCTCTCAGACAGTTTTACTTTTCCATCATTCATCGAGAGGGAACTTATTGATGTTCGCGTTACTGCAAGAGCAGGCCGCTGAAAAGGCTGAACAGGCGCCGATTCTGGTGCGGCTGGTCAATCATTATTTTGGCGAATGGGCCTACAACTTCGAGATGAAATACACCTATCCGAAGTGGAAATGGCTCCTCGCAAAATTTGGTGGGACTCCCGAGGCCGCGTTTGGCCAGTACACGCCCGAAAACGCGATCCCCTGGTACACAGTGATGTTCGTGATCGCGTGTATTCTGAGCGTCGCTGTGATCTGGATTTTGAAAGGTAAGCTTTCAGAAGATGAACCTGGACATGGTCAGCAAACGCTGGAACTTGGGGTGCTTGCCGTGCGCGACATGATCGCCGACATCATTGGTCCGCAGGGCGCGAAGTATTTTCCGATCGTGATGACGTTTGCGGTCCTGATTCTTATCTCGAACCTGATGGGCTTCTTCCCTTTGTTCATGTCGCCGACCGCAGCTACCAGCGTAACCTTTGCTTTGGGGATTTCCTCCTTCCTCTACTACAACTACATCGGCATCAGCGAGAACGGTATTCTTGCCCATCTGAAGCACTTCGCCGGTCCGATCTGGTGGATCGCGCCGCTGATCTTCACGATCGAATTGATAAGCAATCTTATCAGGCCCTTTACCCTGGGCATCCGTCTCTTTGCAAATATGTTCGCCGATGAGAAGGTGATGGAAACCGTCACGCACATAGCGCCGCCATGGACAATGTTTGCGGTACCAAATCTATTGATTCTGGTTGTGCTGCTGCCCTTGAGTTTGTTTGTATGTTTGGTTCAAACGTTCGTTTTCATTCTGCTTTCACAGTTATACCTTAGCGAGGTTTCGCACCCTCCGCATGATAGCCACGCTCATGCGAACGACGACGGTATGGAGATTGTCGCGCCGGTCTTAACGTAAATGTTCTCATAAACGCGCTATTGAGCGATGCGAGCATCGCGCCGCACACGTTGAAGCGCATTGCATGTCGTGAACGCGAAGCAACACAGTCACATATCGTTTGTCATAGTCTGTATCGCTGGAGCGCCGCTGTAAGAGGAGCGGTGGATACCGGATGCGGGCGAAATCATAACCGGCTGACGTTACCTTCGCCTTCGCTTTTCGCGGGAGTAAAAAGAATGAAGAAAATCAGTTTGTTAGTGATTTCTGTAGGT
>DATGVD010000175.1:0-8242 GCA_035300785.1 Pyrinomonadaceae bacterium
TCAGATTACCGACTTCAGTCGGGTTCATGACCAGAGAAGAACCCAATAGAGTAGGTACACTAAGCCTCGGATACGGGTAGTGATGTCTGAGTTTCGTTTCGTGTGTTTCCCGGATTACATAGGAGCGATCCACGAAACCACACAAAATCACACGAACAAAGCTGCTTCGTGTGGCTTCGTGGATCGTTTTCCATCTCAAGCCAATCTCTCAAAATCACGAAAGACACTACCCGGACACGCAGGTTATCAGGGATTTAATTAGCCGCCAAAGTTGCGAGACGATAAAGCGGTTCCGTCGGTGCTCCCCGTGGCCAACGGATCACTTACCGCCAAAGCTCTTGCGGAAGAGATATGACATCTTGATAAAGAAAGTACGCCCGTTGCGGCGAAAGCCTGGTTCCAGTTGTCCGGTGAATGGACTGAAGCCGTTGCGAGTCAGATCGTCGTTGTAGCCTACATAGAAAGCAGTGCCCGGATTCGGCGTGTAGCCAAAAAGGAACTGGCCCCTGGCGCCCGAAGACAACGTGTCATAGTCAATGCGCGCCCGCGCAAAAACGAATCGCGAAAACTGATACGTGGAGCGGAACGAATAGATGTTGTCATCGAAAGCGACCAGACGGGTGTCATTGCGCACCAGCCGATCCTTGTTGTATTCGAGTGACATCGTCAGCGCGTTCAGCGGTTGGTAAGAAAGATTCAAATTGAGGTTCAATTCTTTTCCCGGCCCTGGATCCTGTAAGCCAAGACAAACCACGGGCAGTGGATTCGTTTTGCACTTCCCGGCCAGTGTCGCCTGTCGCGCTGCGATAGCTGAAGGACTGGCGCGCGAAAACTTCGGTTCGGCGCCAAAATCAAAATCGAATGAGCCGTTGCCGTAGCCTACAAAGTAATTGATTGAATATTTCTTGCTCGGCTTTGTACTACCAAATGAATAAGGAAAGCATTGGCGCGTCGAGCGCTCTGGTCCACCAAAGAACGCACCGAGTTGCGTCTTAGTTCGCTGGGCTCCAAATTCCTCTTCAAACAATCGCTCGTAGCCATTTGAAAGACCTATGCCAAAATAAGTGTTGCGCTGGAAGTTGAATGAAACATTCGATTCCTCTCCCCAACCCTGACTGCGGCCCTGCCAGTTGAAGTCGATGTTCGCGGAATGATTCATGTGCCACGAGATCATTCTGGCTTTTGGTTTCGGCTCAGAGTTATAACCGAAATAGATTCCCTCGTTATTCGAATTCGTTCGCCTGGTGAAGCCAAGATCCGCGCGATAATCGCGGGTGCGCCCACTGCCGTTCGCGCCGTAATAGAAATGGCGTTCGTCTTTGTTGTAACTGAACGTGTAGCCGAGGCCGTTGCCCGTTCGATAAAAATTGCGTGTCGTGTCGTTGTTGAAACACGGCATGGTAATCGAAGGCGCGTAAAGATTCGCGCTCGGGTCAGGAAAGCAGCGGCGTGAAGTCGTCCCGAGAATCTGAAAATTGAAAGTAGTTTGCTTGTCCAGTTGGAAGCGCCCGTCAATTCCCGCGAGCTGATTGTGCTTCTCGATAAAATTGTAACTGGTTGCCAGAAAGCCAATGCTCGATTGTTTGCCAACGTCGTGCTTTGCCCGAACGATGGCGATGTAAGCGTGCTTGTCCAGAAAACGGAAATTCACCGGATTGTTGCGCTCATCCCCGACGAAGTTCCCGGGCGCCTTATCGCTCGCCAATAGCACACCAAACGTATTGCGCGCGCGCTTTCCCGACAGCTTCACGGCAATCGTAGGGTTAACAATTGCCCGAGTGTGCACAGCCTGAAGTCGCGATTGAAAGATATCTATGCCTTCCAGAAAGAACGGACGTTTCTCTTCGAAAAAGATCGGAAAGCGCTGGTTGGCAGTGACTACAGTTTGGTCTGCTTCGACCTGGGCAAAATCAGGATTGATTGCGAGGTCCAGCGTCACTGTTGGCGTGATTCCATATTTCATCGTCAGTCCGATGTCGTGCTTGATCGGCTCGTTAAGCATGCGGCCCGGATCCAGAAGCGTCGGGTTCGCGGCAAGCTGCGGCGCGGAAAGCGCGTTTACTCGCTTACCGGTTTCCGAAAGCGTAAGACTCGGAATTATTTCCAGAGTGTGTTCCGTCGAGATTCCTTCCAGCCCGGTTAGATGTCCTTCCTGCGCAAGGTTACTCGAGATGTCCCGGCTGATCGGAAGCCACGAATCCAGCTCGTCGTTAAAGCGAAAGAAGTTTCGTACGACATGAAATCCCCACAGCTTGCCTTTGCCTGCTTCATAACGCAAAGACTTGAAAGGAATCGCTACTTCGACGGTCCAGCCGTCGCTCGTGAGCATGCCTTTCGATTCCATCACGATGTCAACGCTGAAATCCGTGCCAGAGCCTTCGGTCATGATGCCGTCTTGCTGGATGCCGAGCGGATTCCAACCAAGTATGTACGCTCGCCGCTGGTCGTTGAAGGTGTCCAGAAAAACTCGGACGTTGTCGTCGCCGAAAATCTGATCGCGCTTGCCAACCGTGGCTTTCACCTTGGTTGGATCGTCGTAGCAGTGAAAACCCAGGTAAAGAAACTTTGAATCGTAGCCGATGAAGACTTCGGTCGGCTTGGAGGGCGCAGTATTGTCGCCCGGTTGAATTTGATAGAAGTCTTTCAGGACCACCGCCTGCTTCCAGACTTCATCGTCGAGCTTGCCGTCGATCACTGGCGGCTTGTCGAACCGCGGGACGCGAATGGGCTTGGCTTTCTCGGGCGGAACGACGACGACATGCTTGCCGGTGCCGATCGTGGAAGCGGGAGATGGTGATGCCGCAGGCGTCTGGGTCGCAGTCTGATCGGCAGCGCCGGTTGACTGAGCAGCTACCGGCAGGGAAAACAACGCCAGCGATCCAAACAATAGGATTAGGTGCTTTGCGGCGATCAAGGCGAATCAGCCAACAAAATCAGATTTCAGTTAAAGCTCGTTTGGCTCAGGGGGCAGCTTTAGCGCGTCGGCTTTGATGCTCTCAACTCAAGATGACGCTGCTTGGCGTCGTTGTGTTAACAGGTTCTTGATTCTTACGCGCGGGAGAGCGATTTGGTTCCGAGGTTGCGGATTAGCCAAAACTCTTTCGGAACAGGTAGGACATCTTGATGAAGAAGGTGCGGCCGTTAGGTCCGCGACGGAAGCCCGGCTCAAGCTGACCGGTGAACGGACTGAACCCGTTGCGAAGGAGATCATCATTGTAGCCGATATAAAGAGCCGTCCCTGGATTCGGTGTCCAGCCAAAGAGAAACTGGCTTTTGAAATTGGACGCGATCGAATCAAAGTCGATCCTGCCGCGCGCAAAAATGAATCGCGTGAATTGATAAGTTCCACGCATCGAAACGATGTTTTCGTCAAAGGCCAGCAGCTGTGTGTCGTACCGGCGCAAACGCTGCTTGGTGAAGCTCAGGGTAAGCTTCAACGGCGTCGATGGCTGATAGGTGACGCCCGCATTCATGTTAAAGAACGAACCCGGCCCGGGATCCCGAGGAGCTCTGCAAACGGCGGGCGGATTCGATCCACCGCACAGACCGGCGGCCTGAGCATTGCGCGCGGTTACGGCCGGAATGCTCACTCGCGGATAACGCGGACCGGCGCCAAAATCAAAATCAAGATTGCCATACGACTGGTCGGCGAAAGCGTTGAAGTTGAACTTCTTGTTCACCGTTGAGCCGGCAAAAACGTACAGCCCGCCGTTGGGCGCCGATCGTTCGTTATCGTTCCCCGCAAATGTGCAGGTGTTGGTAGCCGCGCAGTTCGATCCGGCCGGGCGTTTCATGCCAAACTCTTCTTCAAAGACGCGCTCGTAACCTATGTCCGTCCCGATTCCGAGATAAGTCTGGCGCGGAAAGCTGAATTGAATTTGAGATTCGTTGTTGTAAATCTGCATGCGTCCCTGCCAGTCAAAGTTGGTTCCGATGTCGTCATAGACGCGCCACGAAATCAGTTTCGCTTTTGGCTTCGGCTCAGAGTTATAGCGCACGAACAAATTGTGATTGTTGGTATTCGTCCGGCGGTTGAATCCGACGTCGGCGCGATAATAGCGAGTGCGGCCAACTCCTGAGTAGTCGTAGCCAAAATGACGGCCACTCATGTTGTAGTCAGTCGCGTATATAAAACCGTTCTGTGCTCGATCTAAGGTCTGACCAAGGTCGGGATAAAAGAAATTGCGGCGCGAGTGAGTGACCAGCGCCTGAGCGCTAAAGGTCGTCTGCTTGTTAATGCGGAAACGCGAATCGACTCCTGCGAGCTCGTTGTATTGATCGACAAATCTCCGGTACGTCGCCAAAAACCCGATGAAGGAATCCTTCTTGCCGATGTCGCGTTTCAATCGCAGAATCCCAAAGCTTGCGTTCTTGTCGAGAATGCGCGCCAGCGCGTCTTGTGATTGATGTACGCTGGCGATCTGATCTTTGGTGGGATTAGAAATGCCCAGAATGAAAGCCGGATCTTCCTTTATAAATGCTCGATCATCTTCCGACAGATTTCCTGGGGCATTGTCGCTCGCCACCAGCATTCCGAAGGTGTTGCGACCAACCTTTCCAGTCAATTTCACGGCGAAAACCGGGTCTATGATGCTACGGGTGTGAACGGCTGCGATCTGAGTGTTGAAGATGTCGATCCCTTCGAGAAAAAATGGCCGCTTCTCAGAGAAGAAGATCGGGAAACGTTGATTCGCCGTGACCACCAACTGGTCTGATTCCACTTGAGCGAAGTCGGGTTTGATTGCGAAATCCAGCGTGACGTTCGGCGTGATGCTGTACTTGCCGGTCAAACCGGGTTCGAACTTGATTGGTGCGTTGACGAAGCGGCCGGGATCAAGGAGGCCGGCGTTTAGCTGAGCCGGCGTCAGCGTGCCTTTTCTTTTTCCAGTTTCGGACAAGGTGAGGCTGGGTATTAATTCCAGCGTTCGTTCGGTCGAAATCCCTTCCAGACCCGTGAGATGTCCTTCCTGCGCCAACCAACTCGAGATGTCGCGATTGAGCGGCATCCACATGTCGAGTTCGTTGTTGAATCGTTTGATGCGCCGGAAGAAGTGCGCCCCCCAGAGCTTGTCTTTGCCGGCGACGTAACGCAGTGATTTGAATGGAATCGCCACCTCGAGGGTCCAGCCGTCAGTCGTCACCATGCCCTTCGATTCAAACACAAAATCCGGATTGAAATCTTCGTTATTATCAGTCCAGGTGCCGTCGGCCTGAACGCCGAGCGGATTGAAATCGAATTCGTAGGCCTTGCGCTGATCGTTAAAGGTGTCGAACAGGATGCCAACGTAATCGTCATCAAAAATGTTATCTCGCTTGGCAATGTTGGCTCGCACTTTGTCGGGTTCGTCGTAACAATGAAACGCGATGTAGAGAAACTTCGCATCGTGGCCGAGCATCACCTCAGTTGGTTTGGACGGCGCGATGTTGTCGCCGGGTTGAACCTGATAGAAATCTTTTAGCACGACTGCCTGTTTCCAGACGTCGTCGTCAAGCTTCCCGTCGATCACCGGAGGTTTCTCAAAGACCGGCAAGCGAACTGGCTGGGCCTTTTCCGGAGGTAGAACGATTCCCGATTTCGCCGGCCGGGCCGCAGCTTTCGATTCAGCAGGACTGGCAGTCGTCGTGGGCGCGGGTTGAGCAAGGCAGGTGAGCGTGCTCAGCACAATCACTAACAGAAGAAGAGGCATTTTCTTCATCGATTCCTCAGCAGCTTACACCAGCGGCACGGCGAAGATTGTTAAGAGTTGTAAAGTTTGTCTCGATCGGACCGGCTCTCAATTGATTCCCTGATATCTAACGAAGTCTTTCTCAAGTTGTGCCGCAACTTAGAAGTCTCAAACGACGAAAATGTTAGCCTCACGCGGCCATCTCGTGGCTGCGGACGTCCTGCTCGACTTTCACTTCGCGACTAATGAAAGAAATTTTGTAGCGTTTGATTTTCGCGTTCAGCGTGGTGGGCTTGACCCCCAGAAGCCGCGCTGCGCGCACTTGATTTCCGCCGGCCCGATCCAGAGCCGAGCGGATAAGATCGGTTTCAAAACGTTGGACTTCGTCACAAAGCTTGACGCTGCCCTCGCCAGGGCCAGGTCTGGCGCTCTGGAGAGATTCCAGTTTCTCCAGAAGTTTCAACGCAGTCTCTCGCAGCGTTTCGATGCGATTATCGAGAGATGCTTCCTGCCAATGAATCACGGCGGAAACGCCGTCTGAGGTTGGCTGCTCCTCAGCTCTCCAGTTCATTGCGCTGCTCATGTCTTCCTTGCCTCCTACTTTCCCAGTAGTTCTCGAAAAAACGCCACTGCTCGTTCATCACCGGTTTGACCAAGCATCTGAATTGCAACTTTGCGCACCTGCATCTTCGGGTGGCTGCGCGCAGTGCGAATCAGAATCGGAATGGCTTCGTCCTTAGGTCGACGACTGATCGCTATGACCGCCTGCTTTTGAATTTCGGTTTCCGGATCTGAATCCAAAGTGTTTGTCAAAGCGCCCAGACTCTTCTCTCCGGCCACGCGTCCGAGACTGGAAATCGCGCTCTTGCGCAGCTCGACTTCCTTTTCATTCTCGGCAATGCGGATCAAAAAAGTCGCCGCGCCGTCACGATTGTCGTTGCGCGCGACTCCGCCAAGCGCGCGCCGCTTCAGATCGCGGGAGGTCATCGTCTCGTAAAGATTTTCGAGCAACGGCAAAGTCGCCGCCGCGCGGCTCATGCCCAGCGCCGACATCGCCTGTTGCCGCGCGTCGCCCCACTCCTGAGCATTGCGAACAATTTCCGCGAGAAAAGCATTTTTCGCCGGGCTCTCGGGCGTGTAACCCAACCAATAAATGGCGCGCGAACGAATGGGTTCGGCCACCGGGCGCCGGATCAGTTCGGTGAGAATCGATTCCACCCGCGCATCGTCGTGCAAAGCAATCGCGAACGTCGCGCGATCCGCGAGCCGATTTATTTCAGGCGACGGAGAGTCGATTAACGACTTGAGATAGTTGAGACTCTCCTCGTTGCTGGCGCGACCAGCCCAGTAAACCGGATAGCTGCTGAACTCGTGCGTTCGACGCAGGTTGTAGACTTCGGCGCGGCTGAACAAATCGCGCTGCGTGTCAAAGAGCAGAAACACACCCAACTCGCGGGTTTCGTAGCGCGAATCGAAGGTCATCGATGTCCCGTCCATCGAAAAATAAACGCCACCGCTCGGGTCGACGACTTCGAAATCAATCGCCACTCCGGGACGCGCTTCGAATTGATAGCCGACCCAGAAGCGGCCGCCCTGCACGTTGGCGCGGCCCTGCGTGACACCGTTTTCAAGTTTTGATTTGAGATTTGCGCCCTCGACCGGCGTAAAGCTTTTGGTCTGCGCCGCAACGGCGCCGGCGATCGCCAGGACGATGGCCACTGCAGAGATGATTTTTTTGATCTTGTTCACTGGAGTGCTCCGCTTCTGTCCGGATTGATGGCCGACAAGTCGCTTAGTCGAAAAATCGGTGCACTTGTTTAAAGTCGGGCCAACGCCCAACTGAAGCGGGCCGCAGCCCGCTTCTAAACGGAACGGACGGGTTACTGCTTCAACAAGTCTTCCAGGAACTTCTGCACTTTTGGATCCTGGACGCGACTGAGCCAGACAATTGCGTGCCGGCGTCGCTCGATCGGTGTTTGTGGATTCCTGGCGATCTCGATCAGTTTGTCGACGACGCGCGGGTCGTTCGACGAGCCGAGCGAGTAGATGATCTGATCCTTCAACTCTTCGTTCTTCTCTGAGTCGTAAAGACCGAGGAGGGTATCGATCGTCCCGGCCGCATTGCGTCGCGAGATGCCACTGATGGCCGCCTTGCGCAACTCGATGTTCTCGGAGCCACGCGCAATCTCGAGCAGCTTGGCGCCGGCGCGCTCGCTGCGACGACGACCAAAACCGGAAATGACGGCCTTGCGAATCTCAAGGTTCTGATCGGCGTCATAGATCTTGAACAGCTCGTCGACGGGAGGATCACCTGGGCGGTTCGCGATGTTGGAGATGGCCATCCGGCGCAACGATACCGGCTTGTTGCTCATCGCGATTTCGGCGAGAGCCGTGGTGGCCCGAGCGCTCTGGTGCTGACTGAGAGCGTAGAGCGCGGCCTCGACAATATCGTTGTCCTGCGAGTTGATCGCGAAGTCACGCAACGCGTCAATCACACTGTCGTCGTTGGTCGCGCCCAGCACGGAGATGGCCTTGGCTCGCAACTTCGGATCCGATTCGTTCCGGGCGACCCCGAG
>DATGVD010000176.1:0-3384 GCA_035300785.1 Pyrinomonadaceae bacterium
GTCGTGCCCTTTTCGTTTTCGGGAGAAACGGTTAGGACCAAATGCCGGGAATGCTCGTCGCGCACGATGGACACTTGCCATCTTTCGGGACTTTCATCTGCTTGATGAGATAGCCATAGCGCTCGACTAATAATTCCTCGCAAGACGGACAATAAGTGTTCTCCCATCGCCCGACTCGTCCGGGTAAATTACCCGCATAGACATAACGTAAACCTGCGGCGCGTCCAATTTCGCAAGCGCGCATCAATTGCTCCGCGGTGGTGTTCGCATTCTCAGTCATCCGGTAATCCTGATGAAACGCCGTGATGTGCCAGGGAATGTCGGGCGAAACCGAAGCGATGAAATCGGCCGCGCGTTTCAACTCAGCTTCAGAATCGTTGAAGCCGGGAATAACCAGCGTCACGATTTCTTCCCAGAAGCCGCGTTCGTGCACCATCTTCACCGTGTCGAGAATGTTGTCGACCACGCCTCCCAGCTGCCGGTAGTTGCGATCGCTCATCGACTTCAAATCGATCTTGTAGCAATCGGTCCACGGCCGCAAATAATCGAGCACTTGCGGTGTGGCGTTGCCGTTGGAAATGAAGGCAGTGCGAAAGCCGTTGGGCTTTGCTTGCTTGAAAACTTCGACGGCCCATTCCGCGGTAATCAGCGGTTCGTTGTAGCTCGAGCCCACCATCGACGCGCCATACGCGCGCGCCATCGCGACTAATCTTTCAGGTGTAGTGGCGTTGGGCGGTGATACGGCCGCGTCATCGCGCAGCGCTTGCGAAGTGAGCCAGTTCTGACAGTAAGCACAGTGCAGATCGCAGCCGAGCATGCCGAACGTCAGCGTGTCCGATCCGGGCAGCACGTGAAAGAATGGTTTCTTTTCGGTCGGATCGCACTGCAAAGCCGCGACATAATTCACCGGCACGCGCAGGCGTCCGCCTTCGTTGAACCGAACTTTGCAGATACCGCGCTTGCCATCCTTGATCAGACAACGGTGGCCGCACGCGAAACAGCGCAGTGCGCCGTCCGTAAGATGCTCGGTTAATTCCGGCGCGCCTTCGGCGGTCATCTCGTCCAGGACCGTAGCGAGTGAAGCTGCTGTGGCGCTGAGTGGCATAATCAGTTAATGCAGAGATTCCTTTGAGGGATTATACTCCTTTGTGGATCCAGGAAGGCATTCGGTACAGAACCGCGAGCGGTAGCGAGCGGGTGCCGACACTCAACTTCAGAGTGCAACCTGTTGACTCGGCCTCCAAAGTTGAGCTTGGGATCCGGTCGCTACCGCTCCCGGTTCTGTAACAAGATGCTCATCGAAGAAATCACTGTCACCGCGTTCCAGCAGCACACGCGGATCGTTGGTTGTGAGCAGACCAAGCGCGCGATCTGCATCGATCCGGGCGATGGGTCAGATAAAATTGTTCAAGCCATCGATAGACATGGGTTTGAATTGCAGGCGATTGCCTGTACGCACGCGCACATGGATCACATCGGTGGCGTGGCGGCGCTCCGGAAATTGAAACCCGCAGCGAAGATCATCATTCACCCGGCGGACGAGTCCATCTACGATCAGTTGCCTAATCAGCCGGCGTGGATTGGTATCCCGCGCGCCCAATGGCCTGAATTGGGATTCGATTACGAGCCGCCGCCGAAGGCCGACGAGCACTGGAGCGACGGGCAGACCTACGAAGTTGGCGAGTTAAGTTTCAAAATCATTCACTGTCCGGGTCACACGCCCGGACACGTCGTGCTGTTTGAGCCTAACGAAAGAAAAGTTTTCGTAGGCGATTGCTTGTTTGCAGGTTCGATCGGCAGAACGGATTTGCCGGGCGGCTCGACCGAGCAGTTGATGGACTCGCTCTTCAATAAGATCCTGCCGCTCGGCGACGACGTGGAGGTCTATTCGGGCCATGGACCCACGACGACGATTGGCCGGGAGCGACTGACTAATCCATTTCTTACCGGCGCCTATGCGATCGGAAGCAGCGGAAGATCTTAGGGGCGCACCCGCGGGCGCGCCCCCAGCCGGATTTCTCGCTCACTTATCGACGATGTCTTTCTTCAGGGTGCCGACAAAGGCCAGCAGCTCGTCCTTCTCAGCCTTGGGCACATTGAATTTGTCGAGCGATTCAACCAGGTGATTCGCAGCCGCGTCCCAGTCGTCGCTGGTGATTCCCAGACCGTGGTGCGAGGTCTTCATGTCGCGTCCGGTGTATAGGCACGGCCCGCCGGCGGCGGCGCAGAGTTGATCGATTACGTGCATGCGAATCTTCTTCAGCGAATCCTCACTGTGGCCGACAAAGAACTTACTGAAGCGCTTGTCGGCAACCAGGCGGCCGATAAAATCGTCCACCACGGCGGCAATCGCGTCGTACCCGCCCAGTCGCGCGTAGAGCGACTTTTTCATCTGTCCGCCGCCGGACGCATCGGCGTCCGAAGCATTCACCGGCTGCTGCGCGGCAGCAACAAGCGCGAGCGTGAACATCAGGCAAACAGCTAAAGCAAATCTCTTAACGATTGACATCACTGAACTCTCCTCCCTAAGTAACGAATGTGGTTGAAATTGAGTTTGCTGAATCTGAATCTATCTACGGATGAAATTGGGATTCGGATTTGAGCGCAGGCATTCCTGGAGTGCGCTGACTTGTCAGCGCTTTGGTATGCGGCGACTTGTCGCCGCTATCCGATTGAGCAGCAGCTTCTGTCGAAGTGTGCTTAACCGACTCCTGGGGCGCGCTGACAAGTCAGCGCTTTAAAAGCGGCGACAAGTCGCCGCACTGCAAAAAACCTCCGCGGGCTACTGCCCCGGACTGCCCACAGTGTTCTGCTTTCTGCCTTCACGAACTCGGACTGCTGAGATAAATCGCGCTGGTCGGCGCCGCCGATCCTTTTTTCGGCTCCAGGGTAATCGCGATCACGGCGTTCGCGCGCGCTTCAAGCGGAATTTCGCCCGACACCATCGCCCGCCCGGATGAATCGACCGTGAACATCTTGCCCGGCATCGGCGTGTGGCCTTTCGGGATAAACCAGACTTCGTAGGCTTTGTCGGCAGGAGCTGCCGGCAGGCCTTCAGTCATCAGCATGCCGTGTCCGGTTTTTGGATCAAAGACGAAAGTTCCGCGCGCATTCTGCGCTGTCTGGGTTCCGGCGAGCTCCATCTTCTTTGTGTCGCGCGAGTTGAGCATGGCCACCGCGTCATGCTCTTTCGCACGCGCCTCGCGTTCCCTGGCCAGTTGGTCCGCCGTCCGGTTCCTTTCGCGGGTCAGCCGGGCGATGTCGCGCTGCATTCTTACGTCGCGGCGCCAGAAGACGATCATCCCGATCAGCAAGCCGACAATAGCCATCGCCGCGGCAATACTCATAAGATTCGGCCACAGATTCGAGCGGCGCGGCGCGATT
>DATGVD010000177.1:0-8455 GCA_035300785.1 Pyrinomonadaceae bacterium
TCGGTCGGCAAGCTGTTGTTGAGAGAGCCCTGCTTGCTCACGCAAAGCGTAGAGGCGCTGACCGAAAGGGTCGCGTTCGCGTTTGGCTGGTCTGCCGGCTTTCACGTCGCCAATATAAACCGGCTCTTTTTCGAATAGAGACAATGCTTGCATGATTAGTAAACCGCAAAACTGGGGTCAGGCCTGATGCGATTCTGCGATTCTCAATCGTTGCCGTTCCGAATTGTTCGATGAAGTCGGCCGCAAGATCATGGGTTTCTACGTTTTCCCGTGCGCTGCAACTGATCCTATCAAATCCGAAATCGCACAAATCGCACGAAATCGCACAAATCGCAGGCCTGACCCCAATTTCCTTACACAGAGCATCAGCCAGAGCAGGCAAGCCATTAGGACATACTCCGGTGATAGCCAGGCCAATAAAGCACGAGGAGTTGCCAACACACGCGTCATATCCCTGAGAACTGGACCCTGCAATCAATCGTCACGGTCCGAATCTCTGCCAGTATTCGGCCGAGTTGACGAAGCCATTGACCATGCGACGTGAGTCGCCGCCCTCGTTCAAGACGTCGATCCAGTTCAGATACAAAGCATCCGGGTCGCGCCGCAAGTATCCAAAGTACTCCATTACTACAAACGCCTGGTTGTAGTACTTCTGATAGACCTCGCCACTCTCCGTAATCTGTCTCAGTACTTGCGCCTTTGTCTGTGTCCCCGCGTTAAGCGCATCGATCAGCGCCAGCCGGTTCGATAGATTTACTCCCGCCGTATCGATCAGAGCGTCGACATATGCGCTGTTGCTCAAGCGATTGTACTGGACGGCAAACCCCGGCCTCGCCATGAAGTCATCGATGAACGCGGTCTTCGCCGCTTCCAACTGATCGTTAGTCAGGAAGCCGCTCACCCGCACCATGTCAGGCACAAACTCGGCATAGTCAGGTTTGCGTCCGAACGCAGTTGAGTAGAAGCGATAAGCGAAGTATCCGCGCTCCTGGAATTCCTGTGAGCGGAAGAACATCTCGGAGACGTGCACCCGATCGCAGCTCGTGTCATTCGGCGCGCAGTTATTGATCGTGTTCACCCAGCCGATGAATCCGGGTGGATCAGGCTCACGCCCGAGGAAGTCCAGATATTGCTGGCGCACAAAATATTCGATCGTGTCCAGCGGATTTAACTTGCCACCGTTGGATGTCGCGGTGAACGAAGCTTCGGTATGCAAGCCCAGCAAGCTGAAGCTGCGATTGGGCGGGGAGAAGGTGTAATTCACACGCGAAGGCGTCACCGTGTAGAAGCCATTGGTCTCGACGTCGAAGAAGTTGTAATTACCGTTACTGTCAGTGATCGTCAAACGCGACTGCGTCCCGCTCATGCGCACGGCCGCGCCTTCCACCGGCCTGCCGTTGGCGTCCGTAATGCGTCCACTGATGCTGCCATTCGTGGCTGTCGGGCCTGTCAACAGAACTGCTTGAGAGAATTCAGAGGTGTTGCCGTTGGGATCGGTGGCAGTTGCGGTGATCCATTGGCCCGCCGGTACGTTGGTTGAAAATCTGACGTCGTTGAAGCTCGCGTTGCACATGGCATCGGTCCCTACCGTAATCGAGCGGAGAAATGTCTGGCCTTCGCCAAAGCCGGAACTGTCGGGCGATGCGTTCGAGAAGAACTCTATGACGAAGGTCGTGTTGGCCGTGCTGTCTAGCGTGCCGGAAAGAATTCCGCCAGAGAACGACAAGACAGGAAAATTTTGCAGGTTGTTCGGCCCAACGTCACCATCGCAGGCGTCGTTGAGCGTCGGGCCGTTGCCGCTCCCACTGCTACTTAAGTCAATGCCTAATCCGCCGTTGGCAGACGTGCCGTTACATGTGTTAGCGAAGATGGAGTTGCCGCGCACAGAGTTGTTAGTGATACCACTGCCCTCGATGACGACGCCGCCTCCGAAGGTGTTGCTTGCGCCGTTAAAGGCTACGCGGTTGCCGGCGCCCGCGCTCGTTCCGCCGATAATATTGTTGGACGTGCCGGCGATATGAACGCCCTGCCCGCTGTTTCCGAGCGGACCAACGCCATCAATCTGGGTCCCGATCAGATTGCCCCGGACCACAGTCCCCGTCACGCCGCGCAGGCTTACACCGTCTCCATCGTTGCCCGATATGACGTTGCGCGCGGCCGGGTCTGTTCCTCCGATTGTGACATTAGCCGCGAAAGCAGAATCGTTGACGGACACACCATCGCCCGTGTTGCCCAAATCTGCTGTGCCGTTAACATCAGTTCCGATCAGATTACCTTGAATCTGAATAGCTGTTCCCGAACCAGGTGCGATCTGGATGCCTGTGCCGTTGGCTGAGATGAGGTTGCCGGCGCCCGTCGCCGTTCCGCCGATCACGGTGTTATTTGAACTCTGCACATTGATGCCTATGCTCGTGTTGCCCAACCGAGCCGTGCCCGCCGCATCTGTGCCTATGAAGTTGCCTTGCACGGTGGTTGATGGCGTGCTGTTGAGGCTGATACCGATGCTATGGCCGGAGATGACATTGCGAGCCGCAGACGTCAGGCCGCCGATGGTGTTGCCCGTTGAGTTGAATATGTTAATGCCCAGGACGCTGGTGTTGCTGTAGTTGAAGGCCCCGCCCGTAACGCTTATGCCAATGTAATTGCCCTGTATCGCATTGTTATCGGCCTGCATCCTGATCTCTGTGCCGTTGCCAGAGATCACATTGCGCGCTCCCACAAGCGTTCCCCCGATTGTGTTGTTGCTACTGGCGGTGACGCCGATGCCGATGGTGTTGCCCAGATCATTGCTGCCCGTGTGGTCGGTGCCGATGAAGTTGCCCTCGACGATGTTTCCCGTCCCGCCGCTGAGTGAAATGCCATCGCTGTTACCGGAGATAATGTTGCGCGCGGCAGGCGTAGTGCCGCCTATGAGGTTATTGGACGAGCCGAATTGGATTATCACTCCCTGATTATTGCCCAGGACAGCATCGCCGGCGATGTCCGTGCCGATGAAGTCGCCCTCGATGGTGTTGCCGCCGTTCGTATCTATGCTGATCCCGTATAAGGCGCTGCCGCGGTTGATTACAAGGCCACGCACAATACTGCTCCCGGCACCGATCGAAAGTAACGAAGGCGAACCGAACGTGCCTCCGAGTGATCCGTCCAGCTCGATCATCATGACGGCGTTGTCGCCGAAAGCTTCCGTGTTCGCGCTTGCGCCGGGCTGCGTGTAGCCGTCAATCGTGACAGGACTGGTGATGCTCGGCAAAGTGGAAGTTGGCCTGATGGTGTGCGGGCCTGCGCCCGGAATATTGAAGGCAATCGTGTCAGTGCCCGCGTGCGCATTGGCTGCCGTGATCGCCTCGCGCAACGTGCACTCAGCGTCATCGCAGACGCCTGTGCCTGGATCAGCCGTAGAATTGACGATGAAGTTCGTGCTCGCCTGCGGCGATATCGCCAACGACCTGGTCCAGCCTGCTTCGCTCAAAGCAGGTGATGCCAGATGGTTGAAATGAAGGTCGAAACGAGGGTTGCCATCCAAACTTCTTTCAGCGAGCGAGCGCCTTTCACTTCCCTCGTTAATCTGCACCGCCCTTGCTTCGTCAGCACTCTTGGCTTTCGTCTGCGCGGTATAAGAGAGCAAACCTAGAAGTGAATAGGCGATAGCGAGAATCAAAATGAGGCGGCAATGGCTTTTCATCTCAAATCTCCTCTTCGTTGCGGAATCTGCTTCGGTCGCGAGCGGGCTTTACATGCCTCCTTACACGATCGTGGCGAGCGCAGACCGGGTGTTGATATTTATTTGAAAGCCATTCCATGCGGGCGCGCCGGCCCGGTCGCGAACGCCGTATTGAAGTTGAGCTGAAAGCGGCCATCGAGCACCAGGTTTCGGTTCGTCACTCGGGCGACATGAACGAGGTGATCACCTTCGGCGTGAACCTTTCCCGCATCGTCTTCGTTGAGAAAGTAATCCGAGATGACCAGCCGGCTCTCGTCCCTCGTCAGCGCGATGTAATGTGGGCCGGAATTTGCCCCCAGATCGAGGACATCCAGAACTCTGGGCTTCTCGGGATTCGAGGTATCGAACATCACGACTTTGCCCGCCACGTTCATCGAAATGAACAGGCGCTTTCCATCTTTCGTCATGCGCATGAGCTGCGGCCAGCCGCCTTTCGCGATCGCCGAGAAGTCAAAGACCGAAGTCGCGGTTCCCAGCTTTGTATCGATCAAATAGAGTTGATCGTCAGTCATGCCCGCGGTGTAAGCGCGGCCACGTTCGTCTTCGGGTATCAACTTCACATCGATCGTTCCGGCTGGGTTCGGAATATCGACGGTGCGCAAGATCTCTCGCTTTTTGAAATCCCAGATTCTCACACTGCCCCGCAGCTCGAGGCCGCCTGGCATGACGTGCAGTGTCGTCGCGGGACAGATGAAATCGCTCGTGACCATCAGGTTCATTTCCGGCCGCACTGAAATGCCATGCGGATTGAAGCCATTCATGGGCGGCGCCGAAGGGTACTCAGCGACTAACCGCAGGTCTTTCGTAAATTCAGCGACTCGGCCGGGCGCATGTCCTTCAGCACCGCCCATCATCGTCACCAGAAATCCTCCATCTGCCAGCGGGTAGAACTCGTCCGTGATTGCTGACTGCGGCGGATCAGCAGAAGAAATGAACCTGGGCGCCTCGGGATTTGAAACGTCGAAGAAGAAGATTTCTTTCTGGGCGCGAAGAACACTTAACAACCCGCCACATGCCAGCACTCGTCCATCACGCGACAGCCCGACGTGATGGGGTTCGTTGCCGGTCGCGCCTGGGCCAGGCAGCGGCACGGTGGTAATAATCTTTCCGTAATCCCGTGAGTATTCGTCGAAGTTCACCACGGCGAGAAAATCGGGATTCGTGCGCGCCTGATCCCCCGCCCAGATAAAGAGGACTCGTTCGCGGTCCTTAGGCTTGTCTTTTTCCTTTTCCCTTTCATCCGCTTGCAACCTCTTGACCGCCTTTGAGGCGCCCGCTAGGGTCCAACGTGCGGCCACTACGCCCACGCATAGAAACGCGCCCAGAATGAAAACTGCGAAACTCTTAAGAAAGTGACTATGGCTGAAGTTCAGGTTCGTCATCGTCTTTGTTCTCCTTCGAATTGGGTTCATCCTCATCCCTTAAGCGAGAATTCGGCGCGAATTGGCTCACGCGATCGGCTCTCCCTGGGAATTGAGGCGGGGGTGCAGGTAGCGAAACGGTGGTAGAATTTGCCGGGTTGGCGGTTGTTCGTGAGATGACCAATGAGGCAAAGATCGACGCACGAAGTCACGCAACTGCTCATCGAGTGGAGCAACGGCGACAAGGCGGCCCTCGACAAGTTAATGCCGTTGATATATGACGAGCTGCGCCGCCTGGCTCACCACTACATGAGCCGCGAGCATCCCGGCCACACGTTGCAGACGACGGCGGTGGTCAATGAAGCGTATCTGAGACTTATCAATCGCCAGCGCGTTCGTTGGCAAAATCGCGCGCACTTCTTCGCCATCGCCGCCCACGTAATGCGCAGCATCCTGGTTGATCATGCCCGCAGCCATGCTTACGCGAAGCGTGGCGGTGGCGCCCGCAAGATTGCGCTCGATGAAGCAATGATTATCTCTCAAGAGCGGGCCGCGGAGGTCGTTGCCCTTGATGAGGCGCTGGGACAATTGGCGGAAATCGATCCGCAGCAAAGCCGGATTGTTGAAATGAGATTTTTTGCCGGACTGACGATCGAAGAGACCGCCGAAGTTCTCTCGCTCTCACCGGCAACCATTAAGCGCGAGTGGAGCACGGCCAAAGCCTGGCTCTACCACGAGCTAAATAAGAGTGGTAGGCGCGATGAAGCCTGAACGCTGGCAGCAGATCAAGGCTCTCTTGCAGGCCGCTCTTGAGCGTGAACCCAACCAACGCGCCGCCTTTCTGGCCGAAACTTGTGCTGACGACGAATCGTTACGGAGAGATGTTGACGCTTTTATTTCTTCTTATGAGCAAGCCGGCGACTTCATTGAAGCCCCGGCCTTCGAATTGATGGCTGAGTCGCTGACAACCCTCCAGGGAATTTCATTTATTGGCCAGACTTTTGGGCCATACAAGATTCTCGAGCACATCGGCGCCGGCGGGATGGGAGAAGTCTATCTGGCGGAAGACGCCCGACTGGGACGCAAGGTGGCGCTAAAAATGTTACCCGCCTATCTCACCGCGGAAGACGAACGCGTGCGCCGCTTCCAGCAGGAGGCGCGTGCCGCCTCAGCTCTGAATCATCCGAACATCATAACCATTTATGAGATCGTAGAAATGGATTCCCGTCACTTCATGGCGACGGAGTTCATCGACGGTGAAACGTTGCTTGAACGCCTGAAGACCGGCCTGATGAAGATCCATGACGCGCTCGACGTTGCCGTGCAGGTAGCCTCAGCCCTGTGCGCGGCGCACCAGGCAGGAATCGTGCATCGTGACATCAAGCCTGGAAACATAATGCTGCGAACGGACGGCATCGTCAAAGTGCTCGACTTTGGACTGGCGATGTTAACAGAGCAAAAAAACGATGATTTGGAAGCAGCCACTCTGGTCAAAACAAAACAGGGAACAGTGATGGGCACCGCTCACTATATGTCGCCGGAACAGGCGCGGGGACAGAAGATGGATGCACGCACTGATATCTTCAGCCTCGGCGTAGTGCTTTATGAAATGTTGACCGGCCGCGTGCCGTTCGGCGGCCAAACGATGACGGATGTCCTGGCGTCAATACTGATGCTCGAGCCGCCTTCGCTTAGTCAATCCGCGCCGGATGCTCCCGAAGAATTGCAACGCATAGTGCACCACGCATTGCGCAAAGATAAAGAGGAGCGTTACCAGACGGCCGCAGAGTTGCTGACTGATCTGAAGGCCCTGAAACAGGAATTGGAGTTCGAGACCCGGCGAGGAGGGTATTTATCGCCCGGTTCGGGCGTGAGGGCGGCGGTGTCGGTGAACCCGCGGCCCGAAACCCGGTACGCTAAAAGTGGCGAAGTGAATATTGCCTACCAGGTTGTTGGCAGCGGTCCCGTCGATCTCGTCTACGTGATGGGATGGGTGACCAATCTGGATTATTTCTGGGAAGAGCCTTCGTATGCCCGGTTTCTCAATCGTCTGGCGTCTTTTTCCCGACTCATTCTTTTTGACAAACGAGGCACTGGGCTGTCGGACCGAGTTCACGAGTCTGAGTTGCCAACGCTCGAGCAGCGAATGGATGACGTGCGCGCGGTGATGGATGCCGTTGGTTCGGAGCGCGCGTCGCTGCTTGGTGTATCGGAAGGAGGACCGATGGCTGCGCTGTTCGCCGCGACCTATCCAGAGCGCACGTCGGCACTGGTCATGTACGGGTCGTACGCCAAACGCATTTGGGATCCCACGTATCCCTGGGCCCCTACTCCCGAGGAGCGTCAGAAGTTTTTTGACTTGATCCAGCAAAGTTGGGGTGGAGTGGTCGACGCGGCCATCATGGCGCCGAGCCGCGCGAGAGATGAGCGGTTTAAAGAGTGGTGGGCCACTTATCTACGCCGCAGCGCCAGCCCTGGCGCCGCGCTGGCCTTTGCCAAAATGAACACGCAGATCGACATCACAAACATCCTGCCGACGATTCGAGTGCCGACACTGATCGTCCATCGCGCCGGCGACCAGGACGCGAACGTAGGTGGAGCCCGCCACATGGCGCGGCAGATTCCGGGCGCGAAATACGTCGAACTGCCGGGCGATGATCACCTGCCATTTGTCGGGAATCAGGAGGCGATTCTTGATGAGATCGAAAAGTTCCTCGACGGCATTCAACATGTTCCAGTATTCGATCGAGTGCTGGCCACAGTGTTGTGCCTAAACGTTATCGGCTCAACTGGCGCGGCTAAGCTGAGAGACAATGAGTTGCGAAACTCATTTCTGTTGCTGACCACGAGAGAGCTCGAGCGGTTCAGAGGCCGCGAGGTTGAAACTAGTGAGCACACAGTCCTGGCCGGCTTCGATGGGCCGGCCCGTGCGATTCGTGCGGCGTGCTCGATCAGAGATTCCGCGCGCCGATTGGGGATCGAGATCAAAGCGGGACTACACACGGGTGAATGCGACACGATCAATGAGAAACTCGCCGGCATTGCTGTGGAGATGAGCGCGCAGATTGCCGCAAAAGCGCGAGCCGGTGAAGTGCTGGTTTCGAGCACGGTGAAAGACCTGGTGGCCGGCGCGGGCATTCAATTCGAGGACCGACGCGCTCGCCCCCTGAAAGGCGTCGAGGGAAAGTGGCATTTATTCGCGGTCGTGCAAGATGGTGAATCAGGCGCGATCAAGCAGGCTCATAAGCCGTCGCCGAAGTCCAGCGGGCGGAACAAAGCGATCGATTCACTGGCGATCTTGCCCCTGGAAAACGACAGCACCGATCCCAACATGGAGTATTTCAGCGACGGCATCACGGAAAGCATCATCAAC
>DATGVD010000178.1:0-3128 GCA_035300785.1 Pyrinomonadaceae bacterium
TGGACGAGTGCAACGTGACAAATTCACCAGTAAACTCCTCGGCAACGAACGTCCAATTTGGATTTACACTCCGCACGGCTACCCTGCTGATAAGAAGACTTATAGTTTATTGGTACTTTCTGACGGTGGTCTTTACGTCAACGCGGCGCACGTCGCTACTACTCTCGATAACATGATCGCAGCGGGTGTGATACCGCCGCTCGTCGCCGTGATGTTAGATAATCCTAATCGCGGGCGCGAATTGTCCTGCAGTTCAGCGTACGCCGATTTTTTGGCTGAGGAGATTGTTCCCTGGGCGCGCGCTAACTACCACGTGACTGACCGCCCGGAGCAGACGATCATCGGCGGCGCGAGCTCGGGCGGGTTGGAAGCCGCCTTTGTAGGGCTCAAGCACGCGGAGGTTTTCGGAAACGTGCTTTCCCAATCGGGTTCTTTTCCGTGGAAGCCAGACGGCGAAAAAGAATGGGAATGGCTGAAACGTCAGTTCGCCTCAAGTCCGCGTCTGCCTTTGCGCTTCTCATTCGAGGCCGGACTGTTGGAAGGGACTTGGTGGTGGCGTTCCCTTGTTCCCCCGTCACCCAATGGACCGCCCGTTATAGACCCGACACTACTCGCGGCTAACCGTAATTTGAGGGACACCCTCCAGAGCAAAGGATATTCGGTCCACTACACGGAATTTAACGGGAACCACGGTTTCTTAAATTGGCGTGGGACGCTGGCGAGTCACTTGATAGCTCTCGTCGGTATCAAACCCGCGCCTAAGATTTCAGCGCGGGACAAAAAGCCCGTCGCGCAATCTTCGACTCCCAGGAAAGCGAGCGCCGCACCCCAAGTCAAAGTGGCTCCCGCTCTGTTGCGACAATACGTTGGCAGATATGAACTAGACCCGAAGTTCGCGCACGATTTCGTCCTCTATGTGGCCGTCAAGGATGGTTCTTTGTGGGTCAAGCCTTCATACCTGAGGCCGCGCCAGGTCATCGCCGAATCCGAATTTCGGTTTTATGACAGCGAGATTTCAGACCTTCACCTCACCTTCATCAAAGACGAAAAAGGCAACGTCACTGGTCTAACTCTAAACACTGGACAGGGAGACATGCTGGTGAAAAAGCTGCCGCCGCCAGTGCCCAGTCTCACCGGAAATACGACCTTTACTTTAGCGGGGCACACCGACGCGGAGGCCGTGGCCATCTACGGATCATTCAACAACTGGATCCAGACTAAGAATTACTGCGCGAAAGAAAGTGGCGGGTGGGTCTGTCGCATTGATTTGACGCCGGGCAAGTACACTTACAGGTTCCTGGTTGATGGTGTAGGACTGATCGATCCGGCCAACTCTGCGACCGAAGACGATGGGAGCGGCCAGATGGATTCGGTAATCGTCATCAAACCGAAATAAACGTTCCAGACTCCTTCGGATTCATTGCCTACCTGCCAGGAAAAGAATTCTCGAGGCCCACTCCTGAAATTAATTTCTTATCAATCCGTTTTTGACAACATAGAAATGAATACCAAAACCTCCTAACGTGACTCAGTGATTGCGCGTGCAGCTGCACCCTTATGTCAATTCGAACTCGGAGCATGTCTACCGCTTAAAGGTAGAAATTCACTTTATGACCAATGCAGCGGCATAGTTATGACCGATAGATTTCATTTTATGGCCGACGAAATTCACTTTATGACCGATCCCACAGCGTCGCGCTTCGCTTGCCGCCGCGCGCCAAAGCTTGCTGAATGAGCATTCATTCAGTATTATCTAGCCGCCATGATTACCGTAAAGAAGGCCGCGGTGCTGGGAGCCGGCACGATGGGCGCGCAGATCGCCGCGCACCTGGCGAATGCGGGCATCCCGACGCTCTTACTCGACATAGTTCCGCGCGATGAAACTCCAGCGCCGGAGGCCGGGGCAGTAGCCCGACCGTCAGGGAGGGCGCCCGAATCTGATCGCAATCGCATCGCTCGCGCCGGCTTTGAAGCGGCGAAAAAATCCAAGCCCGCGGCGTTCTTCACTGCTGATCTCGCCGCGCTCGTCAGCGTAGGAAACTTTGAAGACGACCTGGCGAAGCTGAAAGACTGTGATCTGATCATCGAAGCCGTCGTCGAGAATCTGGCAATCAAGCGCCAGCTTTACGAAAAGGTTGAACAGCATCGCCGGCCCGGCGCAGTCATTGCTTCGAACACCAGCGGGATTCCGCTCAGGCAACTTGCCGAAGGACGCTCGGAAGATTTTCGCGCGCACTTTCTCGGCATGCACTTCTTCAATCCGCCACGCTACATGCACCTGGTCGAGTTGATTCGGACCGAGTGGACTAAACCCGAAGTGTCCTGTTCGATGTTTGGTTTTCTCGACGAGCGTCTGGGCAAAGGTGTGGTCATCGCCAGGGATCGGCCAAACTTTATTGCTAATCGCATCGGCACATTCGGCGCGCTGGTCACCATTCGCGCGATGCTCGACGACGGCTATTCGATCGAGGAAGTAGACAAGATTAGCGGCCCCGCGGCCGGCCGCCCAAAGACGGCGACGTTTCGCACTTTCGATCTTGTGGGCCTGGACGTGTTCGCGCACGTCGTGCGCAACCTGCACGAAAATCTGCCCGACGATCCTGAGCGCGAGATGTTCGTGATGCCCGGGCTCATCACGAAGATGATTGAACGCGGCCTGCTCGGCAACAAGACGAGAGCCGGCTTCTATAAGAGAGAAAAAGGCACGGACGGTAAGCGAGAGATCCTGACGCTCGATCCGGCGACGTTCGGTTATCGGCCGGCGCAGAAAGTTAAGCTGCCGTCGCTGGAGATGGCTAAGAACATCGAAGACACGGCTGAACGAATCAAGGCGCTGGCGTGGGCGAAAGATCGGGTCGGCGCGTTTCTGTGGAAGACCCTGGCGCGCACGCTTTGCTATACCGCCGAGCGGATTCCCGAAATTGCCGACACGGTCGTCGAAATCGATCGCGCCATGCAGTGGGGCTTTAATTGGGAGTTGGGCCCGTTCGAGGTTTGGGATGCGATTGGCGTCGAGAAGTCAGTCGCGAAGTTGAAGGAAGAGGGCAGGACGGTTCCGGCGAATGTGCAGAGGATGCTCGACTCGGGCGCAAAGTCTTTCTACAAACAAGAGAATGGCCAGCGCTTCT
>DATGVD010000179.1:0-4911 GCA_035300785.1 Pyrinomonadaceae bacterium
CTATGCCGATACTGCTTGCTCGCCTTTGAAAAACGCCAGCAGGTCGGCATTGATCTCGGCTGCATTCGTAGTTGGCATGCCGTGCGGGAAACCCTTATAGGTTTTCAAGACCGCGCCCTTTACCAACCTGGCGGTCAGTGGGCCAGAGTCGGCATAGGGGACGATCTGATCATCGTCGCCGTGCATTACCAGCGTCGGCACCGAGAACTTCTTCAGGTCCTCCGTGAAGTCCGTCTGAGAGAAAGCCACGATGCCATCATAGTGCGCCTTGGCGCCGCCCATCATTCCCTGGCGCCACCAATTCTGAATCACACCTTGCGACGCCTTCGCGCCCGGTCGGTTGTACCCGTAGAAAGGTCCAGTCGGCACATCCAGATAAAATTGCGCCCGGTTGGTGGCTACTTGCGCTTGGAAGTCGTCGAATACTTTTTTTGGCAGACCGCCGGGATTCGCGTCGGTCTTCACCATCAGCGGCGGCACTGCGCTAATGAGGACAGCCTTAGCGACGCGACTCTCGCCGTGGCGCGCTATGTAACGCGTGACCTCACCGCCGCCGGTCGAGTGGCCAACATGGATGGCCTCCTTTAAGTCGAGATGCGCGGTGAGCGCCGCGAGGTCATCGGCGTAGTGATCCATATCGTGTCCGTCGCCGGTTTGGCTCGATCGCCCGTGACCTCGCCGATCATGGGCGATGACGCGATAGCCATGATTCAAGAAAAACATCATTTGAGTGTCCCAGTCATCCGCACTCAGCGGCCAGCCATGGCTGAAGACAACGGGTTGTCCTTCTCCCCAATCCTTGTAATAAATTTGCGTTCCGTCTTTAGTCGTGATTGTAGGCATAAAACATCTCCTTTCGGGCGTGTACCTGCAAAATCTGCGGGGGAATTTCGTACGAGTCTACTCTGTAAATTCAACCACGTCACGCAATGAACCACTGTTTTGTTCCCAATAGCTCCGGCGGGCCGATTCTTGACTGCTCGTTCCAAAAAGAGTATAAAGGATAACCGAGACAACACGAATGGCGCGACAGAAAGAGTTCAATCGCGATGAAGTCCTCCATAAGGCAATGGAGGTTTTCTCGACGCGCGGTTACGAGGGAGCTTCGATCCAGGATCTGGTGAAGCACATGGGGATCAACCGCCAGAGTATCTACGACACGTTTGGCGACAAGCATTCGCTCTTTCTCCAGGCGCTGGATCGTTATCGCGAGATCCAGAGCCGAAAAGTATTCGAGGTGCTCGAAAGACCTGGCTCAATGAAAAAGAATCTGCGCCAGTTATTCGAAGAAGTGGTCGCCAGGGCTCTGTCACCGGAAGGGCGCGGCAACTCGATGTCCGAGTTGGCGGGCCGCTGCAAAGCGACAGCCAACAGAACCTGCAACAGCGTAGCCTCGGCCGAGAGAATATTCCGGCGGGCATTGGAACGCGGGAGAGAACAAGGGGAATTGCCGCGAGTTCCGGATACGCGCGCGGTGGCGCGTTTTCTCTATAGCAACCTTCAGGGGCTGCTACTTTTAGCGAAGGCCACGCGTGACCGTAGACTGCTGAGTGACGTCGTCAAAGTCACGTTATCAGTGCTGGACTAAATTTTTGTGGGCCGTTCTGGAACGTATGTTCCAGAAACTGAATGAGCTCGGAATTCGTAGATACGTGAAGAGCCGAAGAGGACAATGAAAACAGAGATTGAATTGATCATGCGAGACGGCGCCGCTGAGGAGCGCGCCGGCGCGGCCAACTCAGCGCCGCAAACCGATGTAATCCGAGGCACCGACAAGTTGGCTATTGAAGTGATGCCGGAGGAATCACAGAATCGAGATAATTAGCAGATCAGAAGTATCGTGAGAAGAACACTTTGAATCAAGACTCGGAAGTAAAAGGAATGGAGGCACTGATTTGATCAGGATTGAAAAGGAACAAGGTGGTATAGGTTTGATGGGTTTGGATGCGCCTGACTTTGAGAAGTTTGGCGAGGACTTGCACTCAGAATCCATCCTGCCTGAAGACTTAAGCGACGTAATACAGAAACTCGAATCCCCGGTCGATGGCGCGGATGATCTCCCGGATGAAGATGTTTCTTCACACTTAGATCAAGATGCCGGAGATTCGGAACTCGATCTTTCGGCTGGTGAGTTGGATAAGGGCTCCGACCCGGTCAGGTTGTATCTGCGTGAAATGGGGACGGTGCCGCTGCTAAAGCGCGAACAGGAAGTCTCGATCGCCAAGCGGATCGAGGCGGGACTAAAAAGGGCGCAAAGAGCCTTATTCCGCTCGCCGATTGCCGTGGCCGAACTCTTGAGAATCGGTGAAGAATTGGAAGTGGGAAAGATTGGCATTCGGGATGTCGTTAATTACTCTGACGACTCCGAGATCGACGAGCAGGAAGACCGGGGGAATGAATATCTTCAGCGGACGATTGCGAGTCTGCAAGGCATTCGCAAGCTTTATCAACGCGGTCTTAGAGAGTCCGGGCAGCTCCGGCTCGAACACAAACTAAGCCGCGGCAAGAAATCTAAAAAGCTCTCGCGCTTAAAGCGGAAGCTGGCGCGAACCCGGCTTGATGTGGCTCAAGAGATCGCTGCACTTTCGCTGAAAGAACCGGCGCGCAAGCGTCTTACAGCGGCGATTGGCGCAATTCAGAAAGAGGTTCGCGCGCTCGAACTGCGGATTGATGACTATACCGAGAAGCTCAACGGCAAACGCGTAAAGGATCACGACAAGAAGGAATTCGCGCGACAGCTTCGCGAGACCAGGCGCCGGCTCAGAGAGATCGAAGCTGAACATCACGTCTCAGCTTTAGAGATCAAGCGCTCGCAACGGATGATTGCGATCGGCGAAGCCCACGCCGCTCAGGCTAAGCATGAACTTACCGAAGCCAACCTGAGGCTGGTCGTATCGATTGCCAAGAAGTATCAGAATCGGGGGCTCAGTTTTCTCGACTTGATCCAGGAGGGAAATCTTGGCCTCATGAGAGGCGTCGAGAAATTTGATTGGCGGCGTGGATACAAGTTCTCAACCTATGCGACCTGGTGGATCCGTCAGGCGATCACTAGAGCGATCGCCGATCAGGCTCGCACGATTCGCGTTCCAGTTCATATGATCGAAGCGCTGAATAAGGTCAAGACCGCGACGCGTGAGCTGGTGCGTGATCTGGGACGTGAACCAACCGCCGCAGAGATTGCCGGAAGGATGGGAGTTTCGGTAGAGAAAGTTGACAAGGCACTCAAGCTCACGCAACAACCCATTTCGCTGGAAACACCAATTGGCGAGGGCGGAGATTCTCAATTCGGCGATCTGATCGAAGATCGATCAACCGTCAATCCGGCTGAACGAGTAATCACGTCTAACCTACGCGACGTTGCGGGCGACGTCCTCCAAACTTTGAGTCCCAGAGAAGAAAAGGTCATCCGACTGAGGTTTGGATTGGACACCGAGGGCCGTGAACGAACGCTGGAAGAAGTGGGCGCAGATTTCCAGGTCACCCGCGAGCGCATTAGGCAGATTGAAGTCAAAGCACTCAGGAAACTTAGACATCCGTCGCGCGCTCGGGTGCTCAAGAACTTTATCGAAGGGCCGGATCAGTAACCGGAATCAGGCCGGGCGGTCCTTGAGCACGTCCGATTGTGCCGGTGCACTACCAGGCTCTCAAATGATTTCGGTTTCGGCGGTACGAATGCCGCCCTCGTATTTGAACGATCTGAGGAATGAAGATGAGCAAGCTCTCTAATTTGGAATTCTTCAAACTGGTTGTCGGCAACGGTGATGCTGGGTCTGCTGAATCCCGATTTATCTATCCTCCGGCTATTGCCAAGACGCTAGGTTTCAAGCTACTCGAGGTCGCGCCCGGAACAGCGACGATGGAAATCGTTGCCGACACGGACAAGCACGCGAACCCGATGGGCACGATCCACGGCGGCGTGTTGTGCGATATCGCTGACGCCGCGATCGGGACGGCTCATGCGACAAGTTTGGAAGAGGGCGAGAGTTTTACCAGCCTCGATCTGCAAATCAACTTCTTTCGCCCGGTATGGAATGGGCGGATTCGCGCGGTCGCCAAACCTGTGAATGTAGGACGAAAGATTAGTCGCTATGTCTGCGACATCCTTAGAGACGATGACAAGTTGGTTGCGCAAGTCACCTGTACAGTGATGACGCTCAGAGGAGATCAGGCGTCAGGAAGATAATCAGCGAAAGGATCCTTTGGGGAGGATTCATGGGCAAACTTCAAGGAGAGATCAGGAAAGGAAGGATAGAACATGGACAGCAAGAGACTAACAGGGAAAGTAGCGGTGGTAACGGGCGCCTCGAAAGGCATCGGCGCCGGCATTGCCAAACAACTTGCCGCCGAAGGCGCGGCCGTGGTCGTTAACTACGCGTCTTCAAAGGAAGGCGCGGATGAAGTCGTAAATGAGATTACGGCGCTCGGTGGAAAGGCAATCGCGGTTCAGGGCGATGTGGCGAAAACGGAAGACATCGAGCATCTGTTTGCCGAAGCAAACAAAGCATTCGGCCGGCTCGATATTCTAATCAATAACGCCGGTGTTTATCGGTTTGCACCTCTCGAAGAAGTCACCGAAGATGAGTTTCATCGGGAGTTCAATACCAACGTTCTGGGTATCATCCTGGCAACGCGCGAGGCAGTGAAGTATTTTGGGAATGACGGTGGCAGCGTCGTCAACATTGGCTCAACCATAACGTCGCTGACGCCGCCGACGAGTGTAGTTTACGCGGCGACCAAGGGTGCGGTGAGTACCATTACCCGGGTATTGGCCAAGGAACTTGGGCCAAAGAAGATTCGCGTGAACTCGATCAATCCAGGTGGAGTCGAGACTGAAGGCTTTCACACGCTGGGATTCGCGGGCAGCGACTTTGAGAAGCAGATGATTGCACAAACACCGCTCGGTCGCCTCGG
>DATGVD010000180.1:0-6072 GCA_035300785.1 Pyrinomonadaceae bacterium
TCCATAAAGACAGAGGTCAGAGGTCGGAGATCAGAAGTCAGCGACCGAAGATCAGAGTCGCATACAAATCACATCTGATCTCTGACCTCTGCGCTTATCCCATCACTTTGCTGAGTAGCAGCAGCACGAGAAAGACGACGAAGATTCCGAGCGCGACCAACACGAAGCGCAGGCTGGGATCGTACGTAGCCTCTCCCAGAACGACCGAAGAGACGTGGCGAATTTTCTCGACGCGTTTGACGTTGTCGGCCAGCGCTCCGCGCGTCGCCGTTGAGGCGCGATGCAGACTGTCGCGAGCCTTGCCGTATGTGCGCGCCTTTGAAACAGGATCAGCAGGCGGGTCCAACTTTTTGCCCGAGTCCGGGGCGGTCACATTCGCAACGGCTGGCGCCCCGGCTTCGCCGGCGACTTGTGGTTCGGGCTCTGGCGCTGGTCGCGAGAACGGCTTACCGCAATCCGGGCAGAACATGGCCGGCTCGCGAATGGACGCGCCACAGGAAGCACAGCGGTGTGAGATTTCAGGCTGCGGCATAAATTTCGAATTTCGGATTTCGAATTGCGAACTGCTGAACCATTACCGGTAGCCGGACTGTGTCCAAGCAAAAAATGCGCATAAATTCGCAATCCGAAATTCGCATTTCAAATTCCTAGATCCGATGCATAGCATTGAACAAATCTTCGCGCTGAGCATAGATATGCACGCCCAGCTTTCCGCCTTCGCTGCGAAAACGCTCTTTCAGTTCCGTAGCCGACGACTGGGAACGCTCAGTGTTTGCGATGATCACCATCGCGAATTTCCCCTGTACCACAGTTTGGTTGATGTCCACGATACTGCAATCGGCCTCGGCCAGAATCTGCGACACGCCGGCAACGATCCCCGGATGGTCTATGCCGAACACTGAAATGATCAACCGATCAGCCGAGCCCTCGTGCGCGGCTTCGCCGAACGATGCCCCGACCGAAGTAGAGGTCGCCGGCGCCGCGCCGCCGTTTCGGCTCAAGGCCGGCGCGACTGTTTGATAGATGTCGGTAACCAGTTGCTCAACCGTTGCCTCGTCCGCGGAGGTGCCCAGGCGCTCGTAGATAGCGCGAGTGATGCGATAGATCAACTCTTCATTAGCCATTGACTTAATTGCGAATTTGGGATTGCGGATTGCGAATTTGAAGTGCTCTTAGATCCGAAATCCGCAATCCGAAATTCGCAATTCTCTTACTGCCGTCCGTTATCGCGGCTCAGCGCACTCGCGGCCTCGCGCAGGTCCTCGGATTCCGTGTCGGTCAAATCAACCCGATCAACAATCCCGACGACCGCCGCTTCGATCGACATATCCTGATTGCCGATGGCGGTGCGCGCAGCTTTGCCGAACGCGCACATCACCGTCTCGCCGGTGCCGGCGCCCAGACGATCCGCGACTACGACGACGCTCTTGGTCGGCTGTTTGTCCAGGTCGAACGGATGCACGACCAGAAATCGTACGCCTTCAAGGTCCGGGGTCTTTTTGGTTGACCAGACCGTGCCGATGACTTTGCCTAAGAACATGAGTTTCAGGTTTCAAGTTTCAGGTCTCAAGTTCTCGCGGTTTCAACTTGAAACCTTAAACCTGAAACTTGAAACTAAGCTTTCGCGAATACTTCCGCCGGGTCGCCGATGTCGCGCGCCGAGGGGGTAATAATCGTGCGCGGGCCAACGTAAATCTTCTCGCCTTTCTGAATCGCGCGGCGCACGTCGTCCTCGCTAACAAATTCCGCAGCCTTGCGTCCGTTCGATGAAACTGAGGGCGCGGGACTAGCATTAGTCTCGCTCGCGCGTGTCGGCGCGGGTTCGTCGCGCGTGGGTGATGGCAAGGGTGTCTCTGGCGGACGGTTAGCCAGAAAACGATCGACGATCGAAGCGATCTCTTCGCGACTAACTTTCGGCGTTCCGCCGCCGCGTGCGGTTGGGGCTGCGGTATCAGCGCGACTAGCGGTCCGAGGTTGTTGCGGCATTGCGGTCGCTTGCGCGGCAACTGCCGGTCGTTTGCTGGCGACTGCCCGCGTTTCAAACGCCACGCGCTTGATATCCAGCAAGTGCAGCGGCGAAACATTGTCCGAAGTTACGTTGCCGCCCCACGAACCACAGCCCAGCGTCATCGATGGCGGCAGCGCGGTCGAAAATCCAATGGCTCCGTGCGTCGTTGGGGTATTGACGGTCACGCGCGACGCAGGCATTTCACCGCCATAGCGCACCGCCGCTTCGCGCGAGCGCGTGTGAATGCCCGCGGTGTGGCCCATGCCGCCGTAATGCAGAATTTCGTTGCAGCGCGCGGCGCCGCGCTCGATTCCATCTTCCACATAGAAAGCCAGAATCGGCGAAAGCTTTTCCATCGAAAGGGGAAAGTCGCGACCGACGCCGCCCACATCAGCCATGATGCAGCGCGTTCCCGGCGGCACGCTCAGGCCAGCCATGTTAGCAATCACTTCGACCGACCTGCCGACGATTGCCGGATTCAAAGTTCGCTGCGGCGTCACTACCACGCGCGCAAGTTGATCGGCTTCCGAAGCGCTGATGAAGTAAGCGCCTTGCAGTTTGAATTGCTCACGGACGGCCATTTCGATTGGCGCGTCAACGACGATCGCCTGCTCCGAAGCGCAGATGGTTCCGTTGTCAAAACATTTGCCGGTCAGAATGTCCTGCACGGCTTTGGGAACGTCGGCCGTGCGTTCGATGAACACCGGCACGTTGCCGGGACCCACCCCAAATGCCGGCTTGCCCGATGAATACGCTGCCCGCACCAAACCGATGCCCCCAGTCGCCAGGATCACCGCGGTCTGCTTGTGCTTCATCAGCGCCTCGGTGCCTTCGATCGTCGCCGTGGTCATACAGCCGATCGCGTCGGCGGGTAAGCCTGCTTTCACGCCGGCCTCGCGCATGACCTTGGCGGTCTCGTTGATACAGCGCGCCGCCGAGGGATGCGGCGACATCACGATCGCATTGCGCGACTTGATCGCGATCAGAATTTTGAAGATAGCTGTCGAAGTAGGATTGGTCGAAGGAATGATGCCGGCCACAACGCCGCGCGGACTGGCGATCTCGACTACGTCTTTAGTTTCGCTGACGACGCCGACGGTGCGCAGGTTCTTGAAATAATTCCAAACGTCTTCCGCAGCAAAGCGGTTCTTCTCATGTTTGTCGGCAGGGATTCCGTAACCGGTTTCTTCGACGGCCAACGCCGCCACCCGCGGAGATTCGCGCAACGCCGCTTTGGCCATTGCTTCACAGATGCGATCGATTTTGGCTTGGTCGAAGCGCGCGATTTCAAGTTGGGCACGATGCGCCGCGTCAACCAGGTCGCGAGCTTGCTGGACGGAAATAAGATCCTTGTCGGCCGACATGAGAACCTCCCGACATTTCCAATTGCCGATTTCCAATTGCCAATTTCACAAGCGATCTCAATCGGCAATCGCAAATCGGCAATGACTCACTTGGCTCTTTCTTTGGCGCTCTCGCGGCTGCTGAGCGAACGTCCGCCGTCGCCCTGGCCTAACTGGCCGCGCGCTCCTCCTGGCAACTGCGATTGCTCGTCGGGGCTATATCCGGTGCGGCCGTTGACGGGCAGAACGCGTTCGACCTCTGCATGCGGACGCGGGATCACGTGCACGCTGATCAATTCACCCACGCGTCGCGCGGCCGCAGCGCCCGCGTCAGTCGCGGCTTTCACCGCGCCCACGTCGCCACGCACAAACACGGTCACGTAACCGGCGCCGATGTATTCCTTTCCCAACAGTTGTACGTTTGCCGCTTTGACCATCGCGTCGGCTGCTTCAACCGCGCCGACAAAGCCTTTGGTTTCGATCATTCCGAGTGCTTCAAGAGCCATCTCCGTCAGACCTCACTTTTCAAGATTGTAGAAGTTAAAAAACAAAATCGGATCAGACTTTGTGAACGCCTTCAAGCTACCACCCTGCGCGTTAAGAATCAAGACAGCCGCGATCGCGAAATCATTAGTTTGACAACGTTTGTAAGCGGGCGCTATATTGCGACCACCGTAGCGAAGTAGTTGTATTGATGGCTTTCGAGTCGCGCAATCCCAGCATCTGGTTTTACAGGTCTAATTTTACAGGTCTGATATGGGGCGAAGAGTTCGCTTTCTCGCCGGAACAGCATTATCGGGGCTGGCACAAGACTGAAATGGCTACAAGCATCGGAGAAAAATTGCGACTCGCACGCGAGACGCGCGGGATTGCTCTACGCGAAATCTCTGAGCAAACCCGCATTTCGATGCGCTATCTCGAAGCAATCGAGTCGGACGACTATCGCCGGCTGCCGGGCGGCATCTTCAATCGCAGTTTTATTCGTGCTTATGCCAAACATATCGGCTATGACGAGCAGGAAGCGCTCGAAGAATATTCCACCATGATGCACGAACGCGGTGAATCGACCGACGAAGTCTCCAACAGGCAAGCCCGATCTCTGGTGTACACGGATAATGGAGGCCAACGCTCGCCGCTGATGACGCTGCTGCTGTTGGTCATTATCCTCGCGGCTCTGTCTCTCGGCGCCTGGGCGGCGTGGTATTTCTACGAGCACAAAATCAGACAGAAGACGCAGGCGCCGGGCCATGCGAGTCAGAGGCTTGCCGCGGGCCGGAGTTTAATTGCGATTCAAAATACGATTGTGCTGGCTCAGCCGCGAGTCGGGGAACGGCGAGATCCAAAGGGGGGCGCGAACGAACCCGTTGCCTAAAGCTTGGATCGTGCGAGCGTGCGTTTCGGCGCAGCGTGCGTGGGCGCGCGCGATCTGGCAAGACAGGTCAGAGCGATTTTCCGAAGCGTCCGGCCCGCATGAGAGTGCGGGCAATTTTGTTTGTGAAGGGCGGCAACCCTTCGCCGTTCATCCAAGCGGATGAAGTTTATTCTTATAAAGAGGAGTCAGAATTCAAAAGCTATGATCACTGAAAACATTTCTGAGGGGCTAACCTTCGACGACGTTTTGCTGGTGCCCGCGCGTTCGGATGTCCTGCCGACTGAGACGGACACAGCGACGCAATTCACGCGCGGAATTCGCTTGCAGATTCCGCTCTGTTCGGCGGCGATGGACACCGTCACTGAAGCATCGCTGGCGATCGCCATCGCGCAGCAAGGCGGCATCGGCGTTGTGCACAAGAATCTGAGCGTCGAGCGCCAGGCCGACGAAGTCGACAAAGTGAAGCGTTCCGAATCCGGCATGATCGTCGATCCGGTCACGATTCGTCAGGATCGTCCGGTGCGCGAAGCGCTCAACGTCATGCAGCGCTATCACATCAGCGGCGTGCCCGTCGTCGATGAAGACGGGCATCTGGTCGGCATCATCACGAATCGCGATCTGCGCTTTGAGACGCGTTTTGAATTGCCGGTCTCGGACGTGATGACCAAACAACCGCTGGTCGCCGTTCCGGTCGGCACGACTCTGGACCAGGCCAAAGCAGTTCTGCAGGAGCATCGCATCGAGAAGCTTTTGGTCATCGACGGCGACAAACATCTGAAGGGCTTGATTACCGTCAAGGACATTCAAAAGGCGATCAAGTATCCAACGGCCGCGAAAGACGACCTCGGCCGGCTGCGCGTGGCCGCCGCGATCGGCGCGACCGGCGACTATAAAGAACGCGCCGCGGAATTGGTCCAGAGGCGCGTCGATTGTCTGGTCATCGACACCGCGCATGGACACTCTTCGCGGGTCGTTAACGCCGTGCGCGAAATCAAACGCAGTTATCCCGAAGTGCAACTGATGGCTGGCAACGTCGGCACCGGCGACGGCGCGCGCGAGTTGATCGAAGCCGGCGTTGACGGCGTAAAGGTGGGCATCGGCCCCGGCTCGATCTGCACGACGCGCGTGGTGACGGGCGCGGGCGTGCCGCAGATTTCGGCGATTCAATCATGCCGGGAAGCCGCGCGCGGCAGTGGCGTGCCGATAATCTCGGACGGCGGCGTGAAGTTTTCCGGCGACATGGCCAAGGCGATCGCGGCCGGCGCGGACGTGGTGATGATCGGATCACTTTTCGCGGGCACGGAAGAAGCGCCGGGCGAGGTAATTCTGTATCAGGGCCGCAGTTTCAA
>DATGVD010000181.1:0-10019 GCA_035300785.1 Pyrinomonadaceae bacterium
TTTGTACTTTGATCTTTGGTCCTGGACCGTTCGCGAGACTGCACGACGAACCGTCAAAGGTCAAAGATCAGGGCACAAAGATCGTTCTACTCTTCGTATCTCTTGAATAACAACGCTGCGTTCGTCCCGCCAAAGCCAAAACTGTTCGACAGGGCATAGTTGATCTGCGCCGCGCGCGCCTGGTTAGGAATGTAGTCCAGATCGCATTCGGGATCCGGCGTGACGTAGTTAATAGTCGGCGGCAACATTCCACGCGTAATCGCCAGCAATGAAAACACCGCTTCGACCCCGCCGGCCGCGCCCAACAGATGACCGGTCATCGACTTTGTCGAGCTAATCGGTATCTTGTAGGCGCCTTCGCCGAACGTCTTCTTAATCGCCATCGATTCGAACTTGTCGTTGTAAGGCGTCGAGGTTCCGTGCGCGTTGATGTAGCCGACCTCTTCCGGCTTAACCTTCGCGTCCTTCAAGGCCTTCTCCATCACGCGCACCGCGCCTGAGCCGGTGGCGTCAGGCATGGTGATGTGGAATGCATCACCGGTCATGCCATAGCCGACAACTTCGGCATAAATGCGCGCCCCACGACGACGGGCGAACTCAAGCTCTTCCAGGATTACGATGCCGGCGCCTTCGCCGATCACAAATCCGTCGCGTTCTAAATCAAACGGCCGCGACGCATGGACCGGATCGTCGTTCCTGGTCGAAAGCGCGCGCAACGCCGCGAAACCCGCGACGCTCATCGGCGTGATGGCCGACTCAGCACCGCCGCAAATCATCGCGTCAGCATCGCCGCGCTGGATAATTTTGAAGCTGTCGCCAATCGCGTGCGCGCCCGCGGAGCAGGCGGTGGCCGTTGCCGAGTTTGGCCCTTTCGCGTTATGGCGAATGGAAACCTGTCCAGAGGCGAGATTGACGATGGCCGATGGGATAAAGAAAGGCGAGACGCGGCCGGGGCCGTCTTTCAAGAGCTTCTCGTGTTCGCGCTCGATGGCCCAGAAATCGCCGATGCCGCTGCTGATGTAGGTACCGACGCCTTCCGCGATGTCGTCGGTAATCTTCAAGCCGCTGTCGTTGACCGCCTCCTGAGAGGCGGCGACGGCGTAATGAATGAAGGCGCCCATCTTGCGCGCTTCCTTCTTCTCAACATAGTCCAGCGGATCGAAATTCTTTACTTCGCACGCGAAGCGGGCCGCAAACCTGGCGGCGTCGAACTTCTTGATAAAGTCGGCACCACTCCGCCCTTCCAACAATGCCGACCAGGTGGACTCGACCGAGTTTCCAACAGGCGTTACCAGACCGAGGCCCGTAACGACGACGCGACGATTCAAACCAAACTCCTTTCGTGACAGGTGACGCGCGACCGGCGGACAAGCCGTAAGCTGGTCCCTCAGCCGAGCGTCGTTACTTATTTCTCAGCGTAACCCGTCACTTACTCTTGTGTTGGTCGATATAGTTGTACGCGTCGCGCACGCTTTGAATTTTCTCAGCGTCTTCGTCCGGAATCTCGATTCCGAACTCTTCTTCGAAACGCATTACCAGCTCAACCGTATCCAGCGAGTCGGCGCCAAGATCGTCGATGAAGCGGGCGTTGGGCGTCACTTCATTTTCGTCCACGCCCAGCTCGTCAACGATGATCTGCTTTACTTTTTGCTCAATCTCTTGATCGGGCATTCGTTTTGCTCCTCTATGAAAAGAAATTTCGTTTTCTTAAATAATCAGGCACCGAGCGCCTCGCGTGCTGCGCGCAGACTAGCCTCGTCCTCGATATTCACGCAACTCAAGTTGCGATCAATCTGGCGTCCCAGCCCACTCAGAACTTTTCCGGGTCCAATTTCTACCAAGCTTTGTACACCGTGACCAGTCAAGAATTCAACTGATTCAAGCCAGCGAACCGGCTGAGTCACCTGGCGGATCAGTGCTTCGCGAGCCTGTTCCCCGCTTGTAACCACGCCGGCGTCTACGTTTGTCACCAGCGGCACCTGCAAATCCGCGAACGAAATCCTCTGCAAGTCAGCCGCTAAGCGCTCCTGGGCGGGCTTCATCAGCGCACAATGAAAAGGCGCGCTGACCTTCAGCTTAACCGCTCGCTTTGCGCCGCGTTCTTTCACCAAAACAATCGCGCGGTCGATGGCGTCCGAGTCTCCGGCGATGACCACCTGGTTTGCCGAATTAATATTCGCGGCGCTGCAAACCTGCCCCTGGCTGGCCTCTTCACACGCGGCCACGACAACGCCGAGGTCCGCACCCAGAATGGCCGCCATCGCGCCGGTACCCACGGGGACGGCTTCCTGCATATAGCGCCCGCGCGCGCGCACCGTTCTGACGGCGTCGGTCAACGAAAGCGATCCGGCAGCCACCAAAGCCGAGTATTCGCCCAGACTGTGCCCGGCTACATAATCCGGAGCCGCAAAGCCTTCTGACTCCATCGCGCGCAGCGCCGCTACGGAAACTGCCAGGATCGCCGGCTGCGTATTCTCAGTCAACTGCAACTGCTCAGCCGTGCCGTTAAAACAAACTTCGGAGAGCGCGAAGCCCAGGGCCGCGTCTGCTTCTTCAAAGACCTGCCTGGCCGCCGGAAACTTTTCGGCCAGGTCTTTTCCCATGCCGGCATATTGCGAGCCCTGGCCGGGAAACAGAAACGCTATTGCCGATTTCCGATTGCCGATTGCCAATTTACGGTTTCTCTCTAAGTCTGATGAACGCTCTTGCGACTCCTGCGGCCAAAAACCAATCGGCAATTGGCAATCGAAAATCGGCAATACTCGTCACCAGCGCATAACGACGCTGCCCCAGGTCACGCCGCCGCCGAAACTTGCCATCAAGATCACGTCGCCTTCGGAAATTCGTCCCGATGCTACGCATTCATCGAGGCCGATCGGAATCGACGCGGACGAAGTGTTACCGTGCATCGCGATGTTCGAATAGACCTTCGAGACATCGACTTTCAGTTTGCTGGCAACCGCATCCGTAATCCGTTGATTAGCCTGATGCGGTATGAAAAGGTTTATATCGTCTGTCTTCAATCCCGCCTCGTCCAGCACTTCGGTCGCGATCTCGGTCATCGAGCGAATCGCCACCTTGAACACCTCGTTGCCCTTCATCCTGAAGAAGTGATCGCCGCGCGCAATCGTCTCCGCGCTGAATCCGCCTTTGGTGCCACCGCCGGGCGCATACAATTGGTCCTCGTAGCGGCCATCCGAGCGAATCTTTGCGGCCAGGATGCCGCGATTTGCGCCCACGGGGCCGAGGACCGCGGCGCCGGCGCCATCGCCGAACAGCACGCACGTCGAACGATCGGTGTAATCCACGTACCGAGTCAGAATTTCAGCGCCGATCACCAGCGCGTATTTGGATTGCCCGCCGCGAATCATTGCATCCGCCAGCTCCAGGCCGTACAGAAAACCCGAGCACGCGGCCACAATGTCCATCGCCGCGGCCTTGTTCGCGCCCAGTTCAGCCTGAATCAGACACGCCGTCGACGGCAGAATTTGATCCGGCGTCACGGTCGCGCAAAGTATCAGGTCGATGTCATGGGCTTTGATGCCGGCTCGCTTGATCGCATTGCGCGCTGCACGCACCGCGAACTGCGAGGTATATTCGTCGGGTCCGGCTTTCCGGCGCTGCTTAATCCCGGTGCGGGTAGTGATCCACTCGTCCGAAGTGTCAACGATCTTCTCCAGATCGGCATTCGTCAGAATGCCTTTCGGATAAGAATGGCCAGTGCCCAGAATGCCTGCGTTGATTTTCGACATCCAACGACCTCTCCGTCTGGAAAAGCGCCGTTTAGAAGCAGGACTTGTCCTGCCAGCAGGTTGCCGAAAGCAACCTCTAAACGGCGCCACGCTAAATTCTTCTAGGTAGTTTGTTCCACGTGCACGACTTCACGGCCTTTGTAGTAGCCGCACTTGGGGCAGACGCGATGCTGCATGCGCGGCTCCTGACAGTTAGGGCACAGCGTGGTTTGCGGCGCGCGCATCGCATCGTGCGCCCGGCGCTTGCCGCGGCGCGCTTTTGAATGACGACGTTTTGGATTTGGCATGATTACTCCACGAGCATTCCAGATTTCAGATTTGTGATTTCAGTTTTGCGATCGCCCCCGATTTCGCAAAGGAATCTAAAATCATAAATCTAAAATCGCAGATTCTTCAGCTGCTCCCAGCGCGAATCACCGTCCGAATCTGCACACTGGCAACTGCCCGCATTCCTATCAATCCCGCAAGTCGGGCACAAACCTTTGCAATCCTCGCGACACAGAATCTGTCCCGGCATCGCCAGCAGAATCTCCTCACGAACCAGGTCGTTGAGTTCAATCGCCTCGCCGTCAAAGACCGCCAGATTCAAGTCTTCTTCCTGCAATTCATGCTGCTCTTCGGCGCGCCAACTGACCGCGGGCACGAATCTTTCGGCGAACTCCGCATGAATCGGCAACTCGACGGGCTTCAAACATCGGCTGCACAGGCTTTCGACCTTGGCGTGCAACTCTCCGCGCAACTCAACTTCTTCTCCGCCGCGCTTAATCCGGCCGCGAACTTCCGCAGGCTCCGTCAACCGGACGTCTTCTTCGTCCAGCGGCAGGCTATCAACGTCATAAGCCTCTGAGAACTTGCCGCCCATTTCCTCCAGCCTGTCTAACTCGATCCGCATAGCCGACCCGACCTGAATCGCACAGACAGCGTCACAGCCCGGAGCACAAAGTCGCTAATTATAGCCGGGCGTCGGGCGCTTTCAAAGCGCAGCCGGGCCTTAGCTGCTGGTGCTCGCCTTTCGCTTGGCTTTCCGCGCTTTCTTTGGCTGGGGCGTGGCGGGCGAGGATTCCGTGGTTTTCTCGTTCAGCTTTTCGCATTCCGCCCGCCACATCGATTCCAGGCGACTATTATCGACCACGCCACATTCGTTCAGAATCTCGATGAGACTCTTGACCAGCGCGTGATTGGTGTAAGCCGTCTCCGATTGTCGCAGCAGCAGCTTGAGTCCCTGCTCCAACCGTTCAGCCAGACGCGCCAGCGTGTTCTCGAGCATCGTCAGCCGTTCAAGCAGGTGCTCTTCGTGCGGCGTGGTCTCGGTAAAATCCACCCGCGCCGAAGGCGGATGCACGACGATCATCAGACGCGTGCCGCAGCGCACGCAAAACTCCTGGCCCAGCGGATTTGCCGCGCGGCATTTCTGACAGTAATGCGAGATTGCCCGTTGCTGCATGTCTAGTATTCGTAGAACCCTCGGCCGGTCTTCTTCCCTAACCATCCCGCATCCACGTAACGCTTGAGCAGCGGGCACGGACGATACTTTGAATCGTTGAATCCATCATACAGCACGTTCATGATGGCGAGGCAAACGTCCAGGCCGATGAAATCAGCAAGCCCCAGCGGGCCCATCGGATGATTCATGCCGAGTTTCATGATGCCGTCAATGCTCTCGCGCGTGGCCACGCCTTCGGACAAAGCAAAAATCGCTTCATTGATCATAGGCAGCAAGACGCGATTCGAAATGAAGCCGGGTGAATCCTGACACTCCAAGGGCGTCTTGCCAAGCTTTTCCGCCAGCGCGCGCGTGCTTTCGTAAGTCGCGTCCGAAGTCGCTGCGCCGCGAATCACCTCGACCAGTTTCATCACCGGCACGGGATTCATAAAGTGCATGCCGATCACTTTGTCCGGCCTTCGCGTCACCGCGCCAAGCTTCGTAATCGAAATCGAGGAAGTGTTCGACGCCAGGATCGCGTCCGGCTTCGTCACCTGATCAAGCGATCTGAAAATGTCGCTCTTAATCTTCAAGTCTTCCGTCGCCGCTTCGACCACGATGAACGCTTTGCCCAGCGCGCCGATGTCGGTAGTCGTCTTAATGCGCGCCACGATCGCGCCCTTCTCATCCGTGCTCAATCGGTCTTTATCAACGTCGCGTTGCAGGCTCTGGTCGATCGCCGCCCTGCCGCGCGCCAGAAACTCCTCAGCCACATCGCGTATCACCACGTCATAACCCGCGCGCGCCGCCACCTGCGCAATGCCTGCGCCCATCGTGCCCGATCCAACCACGCCCAACGTTTCGTTCATATGTTTTCGAGCGGCACAGACTTTAACGTGTGACGCTTCTGCGCGAGCAATGAAGTCAGTACCACCTGCGTAAGCGGGTGGATCCATCGGTCAACCCGCCGTTGAGTGTTTGACCCACCCGCTGACGCAGGTGGTACTGACTTCACTACGCTCGACACTGATAATCACAGGCGAAAGTCTGTGCTACTTCAATCGATCGGCCAGATTCACCAATGGCCGCGCGCCGTGCAGAGCGTCGTGCAATTCGCTCTCACTGGTAGTGGATGTGCCGCCACCATAAAGTTTGATCCCGCCCTCGCTCCTGAAAAACTTGAGAGTGTAGATACCCAGCGCCGTGCCGATGGGAATATTGATCAGTGAAATGACCGCCAAACAAACACCCAATGGTTTCGCCCAGCGCCTGCGTTTCGCCAGCCCGTAACCAACTAACAGCGGCAGGAGCCCTACTGCGAAAAGAAGAATCACAAAAACTGCGACACTGACCACAATCCAAAATGCCGAGATCGAATTCGCTGCCGGCGCCGTCATCATAAAGACGAAGACCAGAAGCAACAGCCCCAAAAGCGTCAACCCATGCATTCCGCCGTAAATGAAATGCAGCGTCGCGAGCGTTTTGTTGTGCTCTTCGCCCGTCATTACCTCGTGAATACGGTCTATCTCTCAACCGCCATCGCCACCGCATTCCCGCCGCCGAGACAAAGCGCCGCAATGCCGCGACGGGCATCGCGTCTCTTCATCTCGTAAAGCATCGTCGTCAGAATCCGCGAGCCCGATTGCCCGATCGCGTGACCCAGCGCGACGGCGCCGCCATTCACGTTGACTTTTTCAGGATCGAGATCGAGTTCGCGGATGATCGCTACAGCTTGCACTGCGAACGCCTCATTCAGTTCAATCAGATCGACTTCGTTAAGCGACCATCCGGTCTTCTTCAGAAGTTTTCGAATCGCTTCGACCGGCGCCATCATCACGAGCTTGGGCTCAACTCCCGAAGTCGCCTGCGCCACAATGCGCGCGAGCGGCGCAATCCCCAGCGACTTCGCGCGATCCGCCGAGGTCACCACCAACGCCGAAGCTCCGTCGTTCACGCCCGGAGCATTGCCGGCCGTGACGGTTCCGCCTTCCTTGAAAGCCGGCTTCAGTTTCCCGAGCGATTCCAGTGAAGTGTCTGCGCGCACCGCTTCGTCGGTATCAAAGACGATCGCCGGACCCTTCCGCTGCGGAATCTCGACAGGCAGAATCTCTTCCTTGAACTTTCCCGCCTTGACCGCCGCGCTCGCCTTGCGATGAGAGCTGAGCGCGTATTCATCCTGCTCGGCTCGGGAAACATGGAACTGTTCCGAGACGACTTCGCCCGTGCAGCCCATGTGCTGATCATCAAGCGCACACCACAGCCCGTCCTGGATCACCGTATCGATCATCAGCCCATTGCCCATCCGGTAACCTTCGCGCGCTTTCGGAATCAAGTAAGGCGCGTTGGACATCGATTCCATGCCGCCGGCAACCACGATTTCGGTATCGCCGAGCTGCACTCCCTGCGCGGCCATCATCACGGCTTTCAATCCCGACCCGCAGACTTTGTTCACCGTCACCGCCGCAACCGTATCGGGCAAACCGCCGCGCAGCGCCGCCTGGCGCGCCGGATTCTGGCCGAGACCCGCTTGAATCACGCAGCCCATGATCACTTCGTCAACAGCTTCGGGCTGCACGCCGGCCCGTTTCACTGCTTCGCGCACGACCAGGGCGCCCAGTTCAGTAGCTTTGAAACTCTTCAAGGCGCCCAGAAACTTCCCCACCGGCGTGCGCACCGCGCTAATAATTACTGCTTCCTTGATTGTCGTCATTTTGGATTTACTATTCGCTGATTGAACTGATTTAGGATTACTGTTAATGCCAAAGGGTGTCAAGCAGTCCAACGTGTCAGAACCGGGAGCGATAGCGACCGGGTCATAAACGCAACGTTGTAAGCAAAGAGCTCTTCGGTCGGGCTGCGGGTGTTGCTGAGCATCTTTGGGAGACTGAGGACATTGTTGCCTTGCTAGACGGTCGTCGTGTTTGAATCCTTCTGGCTCGGTCGAACCGAACTCGAAATACGCGCGCTCGCCATTGATTGGCTATTCGTGCTTGCTTATCTCAGTGTCTGGTGCTTCGAAATCGTGAAGCTGTGGTCGCCTCCAAATGTTCAACACTGAACATGACCCACTACCTTCGGTCAGGACCGCTCCCGCCTTCTGACACGAAATTGAAAACAGGCGCGCGCGAGTGTTAGACTCACGGCTTGCAATTGCACCTCGTAATCATCCAGGCCTTTCGAATTAGGTAATCATGCAAGCACTGATACTGGCAGGCGGAAAAGGCACACGGCTGCGTCCGCTGACCGTTTACACGCCCAAACCGATCGTTCCGATTTGCAACCGGCCGTTTCTCCTCTATCAAATCGACACGCTGCGTCGCGCCGGCGTGACCGACATCACGCTCTCCCTTTCTTATCAGCCTGAAAAGATCGAACAGCAGCTCGGCGACGGCTCGAACTTCGGCGTGAAGTTGAAATACATGGTCGAGCCGCAACCGATGGGCACCGCCGGAGCGTACAAATTCGCCGAAGAGCTAATTCGTGAGCCCACCGTGGTTTTCAACGGCGACATTCTGACCGACCTCGATCTGAAAACCGTTATTCGGCAACACAAAGAACGGCACGCGGTCGCGACGATCGTGCTGACTCCGGTCGAAGACGCCAGCGCTTATGGCGTGGTCGAAACGGAAAACGACGGCCGCGTGCGGCGCTTCCTCGAGAAGCCAAAGCCCGACGAAACCACCTGTAAGAACATCAACGCAGGTACTTACGTGCTTGAGCCGCAGGTGCTGGACCTGATCCCGCGCGGCGAAAATCATTCGTTCGAGTACGGCTTGTTTCCCAAACTGCTTGAGAAGGGCGAACTGTTCTTTGCGCACGTACCCCAGCGCACCTATTGGATGGACATCGGCACGCCGGCGCGCTATCTGCAAGCGCACGACGATTTGTTGGCCAATCGCGTCAAGCGCATTCACATCAAGGATCGCCGGGGAAAGTTCGACTCGGCCACGCATTCCGAAATCGACGAGCTGTCGATCATCGCCGACGAATGCACGATCAAGCCCGGCGCTCAGATCGTCAACTCAGTGCTCGGCCGCGGCTGTTACGTCGAAGAGCGGGCGCGGATCGAGAATTCAGTGATTTGGAACCATACGCGGGTCGGCACCGCCGCCCAGGTTTCCGGCGCAATCATCGGCCGCGGCTGCCACATCGGGCGCTCCGCGGTTGCGGGTCCGGGCGTGGTACTCGGAGACAAGACTTCGTTGACTGACTATACGAAGACCGGAAGCGCATGAACGGTGGATAGAGTACCAACTTTCGTTGGCTTGTTAGATTAGCGGCTAGTCCTGGAAGAGCGGCGTATAGAGTACCAACTCTAGTTGGGTTCTTTCTTCAAGCGGCAATGCCCGACTAAAGTCGGTACGATGAACACCCGGTAATCAAGAGAAGGGATGCGAGATCGTGAACTGGGAAATCTTTCGCGCGTATGACGTCAGGGGCGTCTATCCAGACGACCTCGACGAAGAAGCGTACCGGCGCATCGCTAAAGCCTACACCTATTTGTTTCACCCAAGAGTGATGGTCGTGGGCCGCGACGCGCGCGCATCATCTCCCGCGTTAAGCGATGCGCTGGCATCCGGCTTTGTTGATGCGGGCGTTGACGTCGTCGACATCGGCGGAATCACCACCGACATGCTTTACTACGCCGTGGGTGCGTCGGATGAGTACTCGGGCGGCATCGTGGTTTCCGCTTCGCACAATCCGAAACAATACAACGGCGCGAAAATGGTGCGAGAGAAGGCGGCGGCCATTTCTTCCGAAACAGGTCTGTTTGATATTCGGGACGCGCTCAAGGCTGAAAAGGACGAAGACGTCTCGTCGGCCACTAAAGGCAAAGTTGAAAA
>DATGVD010000182.1:0-4696 GCA_035300785.1 Pyrinomonadaceae bacterium
GATCTCATCGCCAGTACGGAATCGCGCATTACGCAGAAGCTCGCTTAGAGGTGCTTCTCATGATAGTCGCGTCAACGGTAACACGCAAAACTCGGGAACTGTAGGATCAAATCCCGATGTTGCGAAAGTTGCATACGTGATCCACTCCAGGGCTGCGGACCTTTGGTTTATGTTTATGAATTCATCGTGAGCTAGTACTCGATCCGATGGCGCGATTATGGCGCGATGGCGTGCTCTGACGTAGCGAGACGTAACTTACTTTGACGGCTGCGGATTCGGTAAATACTGGGTTATCTCGTTTCGTCTCACCTTGTTGATGCCCCTCAAACCGTCTCATAATCTGTTGGTTCTGGGTTCGAATCCCTGCGGGGGCACCAAAGCAGTAAGCAGTAAGCAGTAAGCAGTAAGCAGTAAGCAGGCGGCAACGCGGGATACTTCATCCACTAACATCAATCCAATTCAAGGTGCGCTCGATGGCTTTCTGCCAGCCGCTGTATCCGGCTTCTCTCTGATCCGCGCTCCAAAGCGGTTCCCATTGCTTGTCGGCTCGCCAGTTGTCACGCATCTCTTCCACATCGCACCAAAAGCCGACAGCTAACCCGGCGGCATAAGCCGCTCCGAGCGCGGTGGTTTCCGTAATCACCGGGCGGACCACGGGCACACCTAAAATGTCGGCCTGCAGTTGCATCAACGTATCGTTGACTGTCGCGCCACCGTCGACTTTCAAGACCGCCAGGCTTACGCCGGAATCTTTCACCATCGCGTCGAGTACATCGCGCGTTTGATAACAGATGGCTTCGAGCGTCGCCCGCGCCAGATGACCTTTGTCGTTGAAGCGCGAGAGCCCGACGATGCAGCCACGCGCGTCGGCGCGCCAGTACGGAGCGTAGAGTCCGGAAAATGCCGGCACGAAATAGACACCGCCGCTATCCGGAACGGTGTTGGCAAGCGCTTCGATGTCGTTCGCTTGTTTGATAATACCGAGTTGGTCGCGAAGCCACTGGACGGCGGAACCGGTCACGGCTACCGAACCCTCGAGCGCATAAATGGCCGGAGGGCCACCAAATTGATAGCAAACGGTGGTCAGCAATCCAGCCTGCGAGGGCACGATATTCGTCCCCGTATTCAGCAGCATGAAGTTGCCCGTGCCATAAGTGTTTTTGGCTTCGCCCCGCAGAAAGCAAACTTGTCCCACGGTCGCGGCTTGCTGATCGCCGAGGTCCGCACACAAAGGAACTTCGCCTTTGAAGGGGCCGCTATGCTGCGTCAAGCCATAAAAGCTTGCATCAGAAGAAGGACGAACAGCGGGCAGCATCGAACGTGGAATGCTAAAGAACCCGAGCAGTTCATCGTCCCAATCCAGAGCCTCGAGATTGAAGAGCATCGTGCGGCTCGCATTTGTTACATCCGTGATGTGCGCGCCATCATTAATGCCGCCGGTCAGGTTCCAGATGATCCATGTGTCTATGTTGCCGAAGATCGCCTCGCCTCGTTCCGCGGCAACGCGCGCGCCGTCGACGTTTTCGAGGATCCATTGAATCTTGCCGCCGGAAAAATAAGTCGCGGGTGGCAATCCCGCTTTCCTGCGAATGATTTCGCCGGCCCCGGATTGTTCCAGCTTGCGCATGATGCGGTCGGTGCGCGTGTCTTGCCAGACGATGGCGTTGTAAAGCGGCTCACCAGTCTTGGGATTCCAGACGACGGTGGTTTCGCGTTGGTTGGTGATGCCGACCGCAGAGAGGTCTGGCGCCGCGAGATTGGCACTGGCAAGCGCGCCCTCGATGGTCTCGCAGACACGCTGGTAGATCTCCAGTGGATCATGCTCGACCCAACCTGCTTGCGGCAAAATCTGCGCGTGTTCCAGTTGATGACGCGCCACCTCTCGCCCCGCGTGATCGAAAACGATAAAACGCGTACTCGTCGTGCCCTGGTCAACTGCGCCAATGTATCGAGTCATGATTGACACCTGGTTGTAGCCGTCTTCAGACGGCTTTCCCGAAGGGTTACAAGAGCACCCCAGCGCGGCTGCCGCGCTGGGGACCCCGCCAGACCAGCCGTTTTACGGCTGGGGTAGAGGTGGCTAACCAGCCCTAAAAAAAGGGCTGGTCTAGCAACCTTTCGGGAAAGCCGCGTGAACGCGGCCAGGTTTTCGTCTACACTACCGGACTTTCCCTATGTCCGTTCCGCCAATCCCTACTTCCAGGCTCGCGGCCCTCGCTGGCGAGCGCTTCGATGTCGTGGTTATCGGCGGCGGCATCATCGGCGCCGGCATAGCCCGCGATGCAGCGATTCGCGGTCTCCGGGTCGCGCTGTTTGAAAAACATGATTTCGGCAGCGGCACAACTGCCGGATCGACGCGCTTGATCCACGGCGGCTTGCGCTATCTGGAGATGCTTGATTTTGGCCTCGTGCGGATGGACTTGCGCGAGCGGGAAACGCTCCTGCGCATCGCGCCGCATCTGGTCAAACCGCTGGAGTTCATCATGCCGTTTTACGGTAGCAGTCTTTTTCACCGCTGCAAAATGAAGTTGGGCATGACGCTTTACGACTTATTGAGCTATGACAAGAGCCTGCCGCGCCATCGTTTTCTCTCAACCGCAGAACTCGGGGAGATGGAGCCAAACTTGTGCCGGCAAGACTTACAGGGAGCGATGGTTTATTTCGATGCACAGGCCAATTCGCCTGAGCGACTGTGTCTGGAAAACATTATCGATGCCCGCGAACACGGTGCGCAAACATTCAACTATACCGAAGTCACCGGTGCACTTTACCCGGGCGATGTGATTCACGATGTCCGATTGCGCGATTTGTTAAGTGATGATCGGACGGAAGTCAGCGTCGAGGGCCGCGTCGTCGTCAACGCTTCCGGCGCCTGGTTTGATCGCGTAGCCGGCAAATTAACCGGGCCCGGCAAGGCCACGCAAATCCGCACGACGAAGGGCGTACACATTACCTGCCGGCCGGTTACGAATCGAGCCGTCGTCGTCTTTTCTCGCGCTGATGGTCGCTTGATGTTCGTGATCCCGTGGCTCGGTTATAGTTGGATCGGAACGACCGACACGGATTTTGATGGCGACCCAGCGACGGCTCAGGCGACTTCAGCAGACGTTGGTTATGTGCTGCGTTCCGTCACGGAATATTTTCCCACGCTCGATACCACGCGAATTCATTTCAGTAACGCCGGCGTGCGCGCGTTGGTCAAAGAAAGAGGATCAAAATCGTCCATTTCGCGCCGGCACCGCATCGCGGACGGAGCGGATACAGGCGCTCACAACCTGATTTCCGTGCTGGGCGGAAAAATTACAGGTTATCGCGCCATAGCCGAAGATGTAGTTGACGCGGTATGCGCTAAGCTCAATATGAACGCGCCATGCGTGACGGCTACCGCGCCTCTCCCCGGTGCGGGCAGAGACGCGAGGCCCTCGGATTTTTCAAAATCCGGATTAACGATCGAAACTATCACGCATCTTTTCGAACTCTATGGCAGCCGGGCAAGCCAGGTCATTCAACTCGCCGCTTCAGGTGAGCATTTGCGCGAACCTCTTTCGCCATACACGCCCGATGTCGCGGCGCAGGTTGTGTTCGCCGCGCGCACGGAGCAATGTGTACGACTCGTTGATTTTCTGTTGCGGCGCACGTTACTCGGATTCAGTCAGGATCAGGGTCAAAGCGCCGTGGCTTGCGCCGCAGCGCTGCTGGCGGAAGAGCTCGCGTGGCCGCCTGAGCGCGCGACTGCAGAGATCAGCCTGCATCAAGATTACATCAACGCCACTCAAGCGTTTCGCGGCGCGGCCAGCTAACATACCGACCTTAGCGAGGACAGGATAGATGACTGCTGACAGGACCATTCGCATCGGAATTATTGGCGCCGGTTTTGCGCGCACGACACAGATTCCGAGCTTCAAAGCCTGCGCCGGCGCGAAGATTGTGGCGATTGCCAGCGCGCATCGCGAACGTGCGGCAGAGGTTGCGCGCGAGTTCGCAATCGACCACGTCGAAGATGATTGGCGCGCGCTCGTCGCTCGCGATGATCTCGATCTGGTTAGTATCGCCACGCCCGTGGTGACGCATTGCGAGATGACACTCGCCGCCCTCGATCACGGCAAAGCTGTGCTCTGCGAAAAGCCCATGGCGATGAATGCAGGCGAGGCGCGACGCATGGCTGACCGCGGCCGCGAAGCCGGCGGGTTAGGGCTAATCGATCACGAGCTGCGCTTTCTGCCCGGTCGAATCAAGATGCGCGAGCTCGTCCAACGCGGGGACATCGGCAAGGTGCGACACGTCAGATTGATCCTGCGCGCTGATTCGCGCGCCGATCCCGACTGGCCGTGGAACTGGTGGTCGGACATCAAGCAAGGAGGTGGGGCACTGGGCGCGATTGGCTCGCATACGATCGACGGCTTTTGCTGGTTGCTCGGGGCTGAAGTTTCCGAGGTCTTTTGCAACCTCGCTACGCATGTGCGGCAGCGCAAGGATGAAACCGGCAGGATGCGTGCGGTGACTACGGACGACGAAGCGAATCTGCTTTTGCGATTTGCCGATAGCGAATTGACTGAGGGCGCAACCGGAAACGCTTCGCTTTCGATGGTCGAAGCGGGAAAGCCTGAGCATCGTCTCGAAATCTTTGGCGAGCGCGGCGCATACATGATTGAAGACAAAGCGCTTTGGCAGTCGCGTGTCGGCGACGGCGAATGGA
>DATGVD010000183.1:0-12805 GCA_035300785.1 Pyrinomonadaceae bacterium
TGGTAACAAATTGCGATGCTGCACTTTGCCATTCAGATTCCGGCGGAGCACCTTCCGAAGCGACTACCTCAAGAGAGTCCAACGTTTGTCCGTCGGCTGATCTTAACAATCGCCAAGTGAGAGGTATTTTCGCCGTTCCCAAATCGAATTCACCGGTTACCGTGCTTTCAAAACGTCCGTCGGAGCGATAACCGGCAGAACCTTCAAAACTATTGAAATTGGGGCGAAGAGCCGAGTTTAGGTAATCGAGGAACTCTTGTTCCCTTTCGCCACGAGGAAGATTCAGCGGGACTAACATTTTGAGTTATCTTAACTGACTAAGTTCGAACGTTCCACCGGGCGTGCTATACTCGGAACACACCTGCCCATCAAGAGAGAGTCGAGCAATTACCATAAGTGTCTAACGTCCTCGAAATCATTCCCCTCGGCGGCATCGGCGAGTTTGGGATGAATTGTACGCTGTTGCGTTTTGGCGACGAGATGATCGTCGTCGATGCGGGCATGGGCTTTCCGGAAGAGAGCGTCTATGGCGTCGATATTTCCATTCCCGATTTCGAAATCCTCGAAGAATTTCGCAACGACATCACGGCGATCATCCTGACGCACGGCCACGAAGATCACCTCGGCGCGCTGCCTTATATCCTGAAAAAATTCAATGTGCCGGTTTACGCGTCGCGGTTCACACTCGGTTTGGCGGAATACAAGCTCGACGAGCACGGCATGCTCGGCGATGTGATGCTGCACCGCGTCGAGCCGCGCGACGTCGTCACGATCGGGTCGTTCACTATCGAATTCATTCGCGCGTCGCATTCGCTGATTGATTGTTTCTCGCTGGCAATCAAGACACCGGTCGGCACGATCATTCACACCGGCGATTATAAGGTTGACGAAACCCCGGTAATCGGCGAAGCGATTGATTTAAGAACCCTGCGACGTTACGGGCAGGAAGGCGTGCTGGCGCTGCTTTCCGATTCCACCAACGCGACGGTGCCCGGCCGCACGCCATCCGAACGCGCGGTGATTCCGGCTTTCGAAGAGATCTTTGCCGAAGCCAAAGGCCGCATCATCGTCGCGGCGTTCGCTTCCTCGATTCATCGTCTGCAAATCGTTTTTGACGTCGCGCAGCAGTTCAATCGCAGAGTCTGCGTGCTCGGGCGCTCGATGCAAAAGAACGTCGAGATCGCCGAAAGGCTTGGCTATCTCGATATCCACGATGGGTTGCTGGTGGGAGTTAAAGAGACAAAGCACCTGGACGATAACGAGATCGTTTTTCTGGTGACGGGTTCGCAGGCTGAGCCGCGCGCGGCGCTCTATCAGATGGCCACGCAGGTGTACAAGGGCCTGACGATCGAGGAGGGCGACACGGTCGTGCTCTCAGCACGTATCATCCCCGGCAACGAGCGCGCCATCTCCAAGCTCATCGGTTTTATCTACAAAAAGGGCGCGAATATCATCGAAGAGAAGCGCCGTTTGATTCATGTCAGCGGTCACGCTTCACAAGAAGACATACGCATCATGACCGAAGCCGTGCGGCCAAAGTTCGTCGTGCCGATTCACGGAGAATATCGCATGCTGTTCCGTCACAAAGAATTCGTGAAGAACCATCTCGGCTATACGGAAGAGAACATCATTTTGATCGAGAACGGCGACGTGCTGGAACTCGACGGCGAGCGCGCGTCGGTAGTCGGCCGGCGCGAGATCAAGCGGACGTTCATCGACGACTCAGGATTTGAAGAGATTGAATTCGAGACCGTGCGCGAACGCAAGAAGATGGCTTACGAAGGCATGATCACTCTGATCGTCAGCATCAATAGCAAGACCGGCGAACTGCAATCAACGCCACAGTTTGTCGCCCAGGGCGTTCGCGGATTTGAATCACCCAACGGTGCTGCAGTTGCAGGTCCCAAGTCTCAGGTTGCAGGTAATGGCTCGAAACATTTGTTGAAGGATGCGCAGCGGGTCGTGACTGCGGCGCTGGCGGGCGCGTCGAGAAAAATGCTCGACGATGAATCGTTGCTGAAAGAGCATGTGCGCGTTGAGCTGAAGCGGTTCATTCAAAAAGAGACCGGCGCGAAGCCGGTAATTGTTCCAGTCATACAGCAAGTATAGTTTCAAGTTTCAGGTTTCAAGTTTCAAGTCAAAAAAAAGCTTTATCATCTTTCTCTCGCGAGGTGAACCATGGCAACTTTCATGACTTAGATGCGTGGCAGAAGGGGACGAAGTTCAAGAAGGTCGATTCTCAACTTGAAACCTGAAACTTGAAACTTTGATCGATTGGTCCAACAAAGTCGTTCTCATCACGGGCGCGTCGTCGGGCATCGGGCGCGCGCTGGCCCTGGAGTTGGCGCGGCGGGGCGCGGCGGTTGGTTTGCTGGCGCGGCGCGAAGATCTTCTGCAGGAAGTCGTCAGAGAGATCGAGGCGCACGGCGGGAAAGCGTCCGCGCTGCCGGCCGACGTAACTGATGCGAACGCGGTGCGCTCTGCCGTGGGCGCATTGCGAAACGAATTCGGCCCGATCGATTTACTGATTGCCAACGCGGGTGTGGGCGCCACGACCGCCGCCGGCAAGCTTGAACCCGAAGGCGTCGCCAAGGTTTTCAGCGTAAATGTGATGGGCGTGGTCAACTCTGTGACCGCCGTAATTCCACAGATGACCGAGCGCGGCCACGGCCAGCTCGCCGTAATTTCAAGCCTGGCAGCGTACCGCGGCTTGCCAAAATCAGCGGCCTATTGTGCCAGCAAAGCTGCCGTTTCATCTCTGTTCGAAAGTCTGCGGCTCGATTTGCAGCCACAGGGAATCGATGTAACCATCATTCATCCCGGATTTATCAAGACTCCTCTGACGGCCGGCCGTCAGGCGAAGCTGCCATTTCTTTTGGAGGTTGATGACGCTGCCCGGAAGATGATCCGCGCGATTGAGAAGCGCAAAAAGTCGTATGCGTTCCCGTGGCCGCTGGCCACGATCGTGCGCGCCGGGATGTTGATGCCGAATTTCCTGTACGATTGGATTTCGAGAAGGAATTCGTTTCGAGAGTAAGGCGCCAAGGGCAAAGAGCTAAGAGCCAAGAGCAACAAACGGTCTAAGATTTCAAATCCACAATTCCAAATCTAAAATCACAAATCAGAAATGACTCTTCTTCAGGCAATCATCCTCGGCATTGTTCAAGGTTTGACTGAATTCATTCCAGTCAGCTCAACTGCGCACCTGGTGATCGCGGGTCGAGTGATGAAACTCGCGCTGACTCCGGAACAGTTGACGGCGTCAATCGCCGTGGTTCAGCTCGGCACGCTGATCGCGGTCTTTATCTATTTTGCCGGCGACATCTGGAACATCACGAGCGCGTTCACTATTGATCATCTGAGACTAATCACTGGGAAAGCGTCCCCCGGCACAAACGCGCCCGCGCGGCTGTCGCACGACGCGTGGCTCGGATGGCTGGTAATCATCGGCTCGATTCCGGTCGCCGCTGTGGGACTGCTGTTCAGGAAACAGATCGAGGGCGCGTTTACGAAGAATTTGTGGGTGATCGCCACGATGATGATCGTGGTCGCATTGCTGCTGACGATCGCCGAATTCGTCGGCCGGCAGCGAAGGCGCATGCAGGATCTGGGACTCAAGGACGCTCTGGCGGTTGGATTTGCGCAAGTGCTCGCGCTGATTCCGGGCTCGAGCCGTTCGGGCTCAACCATCATGGCCGGTCTGTTTGCGGGAGAGACGAGAGAAACCGCCGCGCGCTTTTCGTTTCTACTTTCCATTCCGGCGGTGGCGGCCAGCGGGCTGCTCGAATTGAAACAGGCGCTGCGCATCCTGCCGCACGACAGCCTTACAACCCTGGCAGTCGGCACGATCGTTTCGGGTATCGTGGGCTATGCATCGATCTGGTTCCTGCTGCGTTATCTGCGAACGCACACGACCGGCGTCTTCATCGGCTATCGTTTGCTGGTGGGCGGCGCGATTCTCGTCCTGCTATTCAGCGGCCGCCTCGCGGCGTTATGAGCGTTCAGATCGGTGTGTCCTGATTTGACGGCGTATAGAGTACCAACTTTAGTTGGGTCTTTTCTCGGCTTACAAAAACCCGACTAAAGTCGGTACTCTGAACACCACTTATCAACAGGACGCTAACTCGAGTTCGCGAATCACTGACAACCACTCGCACTTCAGCTAAACTGTTTTCGGCCCCTTTCCTCTTTTGTTCCGAGATTTGTGAGGACTGTCAGATGAAAGGTGGGAGCAGGCCAGGCGCTCCGGAATCCAGGCCGCCGCGCAGTCCGCGCGTGCCGGTAAATTTCTGGCTGGTCGTAGAAGGCGAGACGGCCGGCGGCAAGCCGTTTAAGGTTAAAGCGTCGGCTATAAAGGTCAGCCGGACCGGCGCGACGATCGTGATTGATGAAGAAGTCGCGTTGGGCGCGCGCATTCTGCTGACCCCGCCATTTGGCGGCAAATTCGAAGCCGACGTCAACGGTGTCTGGATTGACGAAAGCGACGGCCGTCGTCACATCGGCGTCAAGCTGGTAAGCACGAATGGCTGGTTTGCCAGGCAAGGATGAAGGATGAACGAAGAATCCGGTCAAGCCCCCGCCGCCTCTCGCAAGTCTCAATCAACTCGTCCATCTCATCGGGTCGCCAGGCGCTGGATGGTTCGGCCATCTGATCAAGCTCAAGCCTCAACACTTGCGGAAGCTCTTGGTGTCTCAACGATTGTCGCGGCGTTACTGATTGCTCGCGGCCACCAGGATGTTGATTCCGCGCAAGCTTTCCTCAAACCGTCTCTCGATCAACTTCACGATCCATTCCTGATGCGCGGCATGACCGACGCGGTGAAGCGCCTGCTGCAGGCGATCGACAATCAGGAGCCGATTCTGATTTACGGCGACTACGACGTCGATGGCACGACGGGCACGGCGGTGCTTTTGCGCGCGCTGCGAATGTTGGGCGGGACGGCCGGCTATCATGTGCCGCATCGCTTTACCGAAGGCTACGGCATTCGCCAGGACGCGCTGGAGAAAGCTTTCGGCGAGGGCTACAAGCTGGTCGTCAGCGTCGATTGCGGGATCACCGCGCACGAGCCTTTGCACTGGGCGCGCGCGAAGGGCCTGGACGTCATCGTCACCGATCATCATTTGCCGGATGCGGACCGTAGTGCGCCGCCCGCGCTCGCCGTGCTGAATCCGAATCAACATGGTTGCGATTATCCCGACAAGAATCTCGCCGGCGTCGGCGTCGCCTTCAAACTAATTCATGCTCTGTTTCGTGAGCGCGGCCGCGAAGCGCAAGTGCCCGGGTTTCTCAAGATGGTCGCTATCGGCACGGTGGCCGATGTCGCAAAACTTGTCGGCGAAAATCGCGCCATCGTCACCCTGGGTCTTGCGGATCTGCCGCGCGCAGTGAATCCCGGTCTGCGCGCGTTGATCGAAATCGCCGGTTGCGGCGAAGACAGCGAGATGACCGCCTACGACCTGGGCTTTCGCATCGGGCCCAGAATCAACGCCGCAGGCCGCATGGATGCGGCGCGCGCCGTCGTCGAATTGTTCGGCGCCCAGAGCAAAGAAGCAGCGCGGCATCTCGCGGAGCACCTGGACACGCGCAACCGCGAACGCAAAGAAGCGCAGCGCGAAATCTTCAATCGGGCGATCGAAGAATTTGAAGGAGGCTCCGAGCGCGAGTCGCAGACGCATGCCGCAGTCATCGCCGGCGACGGCTGGCATCGCGGCGTGATTGGCCTGGCGGCTTCGAAGATCGCCGAACGACTGAATCGTCCTTGCGTCGTCATCTCGCTGGATGGCGATCTCGGGCACGGCTCAGCGCGCAGTATCGAGGCTTATCATCTGTTCGATGGCTTGACGGCGTGCCGCGATTTGCTGGAAAAGTTCGGCGGACATTCGCACGCAGCCGGCTTGTCTATCCGGCGCGGACAAATCCCGGAGTTTCGCCGGCGCTTGAACGAACATGCGGCGTCGTGCTTGACTGAACAAGACCTGGTTCCGACTTTGAACATTGATGCCGAGGTGCAGCCGCGCGAGCTGTCGTTTCAATTGTCGCAGGAATTGGGCGCGCTGGAACCGTTTGGCGCCGGGAATCCGCGGCCAGTATTTGTAACTCGCGGTTTTCGGGTGATGAGCGAGCCCCAGATAATTAAGGAACAGCATCTGAAGTTGCGCGTTGCGGGGGAAGACAATCGCCCGCTTGAGGCAATCTGGTGGCGCGGCCTGGAAGAGAACGAGCAGGTGCCGCGCGCCAATCAACGCATCGATCTCGCGTATGAGTTGGAAGTGAATCGCTGGAATAACCAGATTAGATTGCAGTTGAACGTTCGTGATATGCAGATTTAACCACAGAGACCGGAGAGAAAGAGAAAGCATTGGCCACAGATAAACACAGATTTCCACGGATGGGAGCTAAGCAGTTTCGATCTGTGTCTATCCGCGTTCATCCGTGGTTCCTACTTGCTTTCTCTCTGCGCCTCTGTGTTTCTGTGACTGATCCTACTTAGGAAATTCATGCAAGTAGTCCGACGAAAAAGAATTAGCGCAGTTGACTTGCGCGCCCGTGTTCCCGCGTTGGCGCGCGCGCTGGCACTGTTTCTGTTGATTGCCGGAGGGATTTTTGTCGGCGTGTCCTATTACAAGATGCGCCACAACACGCCTTTTCGCATGAAGTCCGAAGGTACCGCGCTCTCCAAAGAAATTACCGGCATCATTAACGGCTACGAACAGCGCGTCACCAAAAACGATCGTCTTTATCTGTGGTTGCGCGCGGCGCGCGACGTTACCTATGCCGACGGTCATCACGAACTGGAAGATGTCAACCTGCAAATCTTTCCGCCCACGGGCGACAAACCCGATCAGATTACTTCGAGCCGCTCGCTTTATGATCAGCAGAACGGGCTGATCAAATTCGACGGCAACGTGCAGGTCGAAACGCACGACGCGTTGAAAGTAAAAACTGAATCCATCCTGTATTACCAGGATTCCGAAGTGGCCGAAACATCGCAGCCCGTCACGTTCGAACGCGAAAATGTTTCGGGCCGGGCGACCGGGGCGATGGTCGACGACAAGAACAAGCGTTTGGAGTTGCGCAGCGAAGTCGAAGTCACGGTCACACCCGACGCGCTGAAGAATGCGAAAGCGGCAGACGCAAACGCGAAAGATGCGAAGCCGGCGAAAAAGTTGACCGGCTCGCGCGCGCTGCCGGTCGTGATTCATGCGCCGCAAGCCGTGTTTGAACAGGCTTCGATGCGCATAACTTTTTCCGGGGGCGCGACCGCCGAGCAGGATCGCGACGTGATGAGTGGCGACACCCTGACGGCGATTCTTCTCGAAAGAAAATTGCCGAAGACAGAAGTGCGCGACAACTCTCCGGCGAATGTTACCGCGAAGGCGCAGTTGCAGAAGATCGAAGTGCGCGGCAACTCTTATCTGCGTTCGATGGACGAAGGGCATGCGGCCGAAGCGCATTCCGTCGACATGGATTTCTTCCTGGACGCCGATCAGCGCTTGCAGCGCGCCTATGCCTCGCGCGACGTGCGCGCGCAAACGCTCAACGCGGATTCTGAAATGCAACTTAACGGCGCGACGGGACTGAATCTGGATTTCCAGGCGCAGGGCGAACGCAGTCTCTTGAAAGAAATGCGCGCCGAGGGACGCTCGGTCGTAAACCTTTCCGCGCCAAAGTCGCGCGCCGCCGATCCGCGCGCGGCCAGCAAACGCCTGACGGCGGATGCGATCAAGATGACCTGGCGGGGAACCGGCAAAGATTTGGAAAAGGCCGAAGCCGTCGGCAACGCCGAGCTGTACGTCGAGCCGGTGCAAAAGACTGCTAAAGCCGACAAAAAGACACTGACCGCTCCGCGCTTTGACTGTGAGTTTTTCGAGAGTGGAAACCTGGCGCGCAACTGCACGGCCACGGGCGGCGCCAGGGCGGTGATCGATGCGATGATTGAAAACCCAAATCGATCCACGCGGACGATCACTTCTCAAAACATGACCGCCGTCTTTTCGCGCGAGACGCAAGATCCCGAAAAGATCGACGCCCGGGGCGACGTGAAGTTCAGCCAAAAAGACAAGAACGGCGTGGCTGCGAACGGAAGCTACACGGCGTCTGATGAAACCGTGCGCCTGCGCGGCGGCGAGCCGACAGTCTGGGATTCGCGCGCGCGCACCAGGGCGATCGAGATCGATTCGAACACCGCGACGGACATTTCGTTTGCGCGCGGCAAAGTGCAGACAACTTATTACAGCCAGGAGCAGACAAACGGCGCGGCGCCGTTTCGGAAAGTCAAAAGCCCGGTTTACATTCTGGGCGATCGCGCTGAAGTGAATCACGATTCCGGCGTCGCAACTTACTCCGGCAACTCGCGCATGTGGCAGGACGACAACTTTGTGCGCGGCGACACGATTACTTTGTTTCGCGAACAGAAGCGCATGGAATCACGCGGCCACGTGCAAAGCGCCCTTTATCAGGCCAGGCAAAAGAATGGAAACTCGACTGTGGTCGTTCCGGTGTTTGCGACGGCTGAGTTCATGCGTTACTCAGATCCGGAGCGGCTGCTGCATTACGAAACGAATGTGGACATTAAGCAGGGAACTGATCGCATGACGAGCGAGGTCGCAGACGTCTACCTGCAAAAAGAAGGGAACGAAGTCGAGCGCACGGTCGCGCAGCGCAACGTAGTGCTCACCCAGCCGAACAAACGCGGCACCGGAGATTGGTGCCAGTACACGACCGCTGACGAGATCGCGATCCTGAAAGGGAACCCGGCGCACGTCGAAGACGCCGAGCAGGGATCGACGGATGGAAATCGCGTGACGATTTACCGGCGCGAGAATCGCGCCGTGGCTGACGACAGTCGCGGCGAGCAATCGCCCGGCCGCGTGCGCTCGACGCATAAGGTTAATAACAACAAGAAGCCTTGAGCTGCGGCGAAAAGTTGAGAGTTCAACCTTCAGGTTGCCCTCCTTCGAAAAACGCAAGCTAAAGCTTGAACTCTGAACCGTGAAACCAACCACCCAACCTGATGCGCTCGGTCACTGGGGCCTCTACGGCGGCCGCTTCGTGCCAGAGACTTTGATGGCGCCGCTCGAAGAGTTAACGGCGGCGTACGAAACCGCGCGCGCAGATGAGACTTTTCAAAAGGAACTCGATGGACTCTTGAAAGATTACGCGGGACGTCCGACTCCGCTTTTCGAAGCCCGACGTTTGACTGAACACGCGGGCGGCGCGCGCATCTATCTCAAGCGCGAAGATCTGCTGCACACGGGCGCTCATAAAATCAACAACACACTGGGACAGATTCTGCTGGCGCGGCGCATGGGCAAAAGGCGCATCATCGCCGAGACGGGCGCCGGTCAGCATGGCGTGGCGACGGCGACCGTGTGCGCGCTGTTCGGGTTGCAGTGTGTCGTGTACATGGGCTCGGAAGATATGAGACGGCAGGCGCTGAATGTCTTTCGCATGCAACTGCTCGGCGCGGAAGTGCGCGAAGTTGATGCCGGCTCGCGCACTTTGAAAGACGCGATCAACGAAGCGCTGCGCGATTGGGTGACGAATGTTTCGGACACTTATTATCTGCTTGGCAGCGCGCTCGGTCCGCATCCATATCCGCTGATGGTGCGCGATTTTCAAAGCGTGATTGGCCGCGAAAGCCGCGCGCAGATTGTGGAAAAGGAAGGCCGCTTGCCGGACTGTTTGATTGCCTGCGTGGGCGGCGGTTCGAATTCCATCGGCATGTTCCATTCGTTTCTGGCTGATGAACAGGTGCGCATGATTGGCGTCGAAGCCGGTGGTACCGGCAGCGAGTTAGGCCAGCACGCGGCGCGATTCAACACCGCGGGCGGTGGTCGTCCTGGAGTTTTGCAGGGCACGATGAGTTATGTCCTGCAGGACGAGCGCGGACAGATTGCGACGACGCATTCAATTTCCGCGGGACTTGATTATCCGTCGATCGGTCCGGAGCATGCTTTTCTTCACGACAGTGGCCGCGTGGAATACACTTCAGTGTCCGACGACGAGGCACTGGGCGCTTTTCAAATGCTGTCGAAGTTGGAAGGAATCATTCCGGCGTTGGAATCCGCCCACGCCGTTGCGCATGCTTTGAAAGTTGCGCGCGAGATGAAGAGCGAACAGGTCCTAATCATCAATCTATCGGGCCGCGGCGACAAGGATATCGATACCGTTCGCGAGCAAGTTGGCTCTGCGAATAAATGAACCACAGAGGACACAGAGGTTCACAGGGAATCAGCGGAAAGACCATTGTTAGTGATGGTTTCTCGGTTTTCTCTGTGTCCTCTGTGGTGAATTTGTTGTGAGTCGCATTGCTGAAACCTTCGCTCGCTTAAGACAGGATGGGAAGAAGGGCTTCATTCCCTTCATCACGGCCGGCGATCCCAATCTGGAAACCACGCGCGAGTTGATCGTCGAACTGGCGCGCGCCGCGACGGTGATCGAACTCGGCGTGCCGTTCAGCGATCCGATGGCCGACGGGCCGGTGATTCAGCGGGCTTCCGAACGCGCGCTGCGTCAAGGCTTCGGCCTCACCGAGATCTTGCAAACAATCGCCGAAGCGCGGAAACGAACCCGTGTTCCGATCGTTCTGTTCAGTTATTTCAACCCGCTGCTCCAATTTGGACTTGAGAAGTTGGCGCGCGAAGCAGAACACGCCGGCGTCGACGGGATTCTCGTCACCGACCTGGCGCCGGAGGAAGCGGGCAGGTTTGCCGCGATGTTGCGCGCGCATGAGATTGATTTGATCTTTCTGGTCGCGCCGACTTCAACGGATGAGCGTTTGCGCATGGTGGCAGAACGGGCCAGCGGCTTCATCTATGCCGTCTCGCGCACGGGCGTCACCGGCGCGCGCGCAGAGATGAGTGTTCAATCCGAGAAACTCGTGAGTCGCGTGCGTAAGTTTTCCGATTTGCCGGTTGCGGTCGGCTTCGGTATTTCCAAACCGGATCAGGTTGCAGATGTCTGGCGGTACGCCGATGCGGCCGTCGTCGGGTCGGCTATAGTTGGCGAGATCGAGAAAGCTCAGTCAGCGGCCGAGGCAGTGTCCAGGGTCGGCCGGTTTGCCCGACTGCTAATTTCGGGATAATCATCGCAATGGATCGACAGCACCGGCGCTGGGATCATAGCAACAGCAGCTAACCAGCTTTGTAAAGTTAAGCTTTTCAGACTCAATAAAACCCATCGACGGAGTCAGCTTCTTAGAGTATTCTTACCCGTCATAGCTCGAGCAATGACTGACGCGTCGTCTCACCCCACGAAATAGTTGGGTAGCGCAGAGAGGGCTGCCGAGGCGCGTGATACTGAGAACACTGATCGAAACCCTCCGGAAATTCTCGCGTTGCATGCGTGAAATACTGTTCCATTCTTGCTTGAGTTGTGTTATCCTCGCCCTTCAGTGGGAGATTCCGGGACACAACTTAATCCAACGAAGAGGAGCAGAAGAAAGAGATGCCAGTCATGCCTGAAGATCGTTTTGCAGACCGCAGCCGGGCCATCGAAGCCGCGCTGCTCAACATTGAAAAGAGATTTGGCAAGGGATCGATCATGCGCTTAGGCGAGCGCGAGATTTCCGACATCCCGGCGATATCCACGACTTCTTTGTCGCTGGATGCGGCGATCGGGATTGGCGGCGTGCCGCGCGGTCGCATCGTCGAGATTTACGGCCCGGAGAGTTCCGGCAAATCCACCCTCGCCATGCACATCGTCGCGCAGGCCCAACTCGCCGGCGGGGTGGCCGCTTACATCGACGCGGAACACGCGATGGACGCCGACTATGCGGCGAAGCTTGGCGTGAAGATCGACGACATGCTGATTTCACAGCCTGATTCGGGTGAGCAAGCGCTGGAGATCGCCGAAGCTTTGGTGCGATCGAATGGCGTGGACGTGATCGTCGTGGACTCAGTCGCCGCGCTGGTGCCGCGCGCGGAACTCGACGGCGAGATGGGTGACTCGCTGCCGGGTTTACAGGCGCGTCTGATGTCCCAGGCGCTGCGCAAGCTGACGGCGATCGTGGCCCAGTCGAACACCTGCTTTGTCTTCATCAACCAGATTCGCGAAAAAATTGGCGTGATGTTCGGCAGTCCGGAAACGACCACCGGCGGCCGCGCGCTGAAATTCTATTCGTCTTTGCGTCTGGACATTCGGCGCATCGGCGCGATCAAAGACGGCGATCGCGTAGTCGGCAATCGCACCAAGGTGAAAGTCGCCAAGAACAAAGTCGCGCCGCCGTTCCGCGAGGCCGAGTTTGACATCATGTACGGCGAAGGCATTTCGCGCGAAGGCGATCTGCTGGATCTCGCCTCGAACAATCGCGTTGTCGAAAAGAGCGGCGCGTGGTTTTCGTACAAAGGCGAACGCCTGGGCCAGGGCCGCGAGAACTCAAAGCAGACTTTGAAGGACAATCCAGAAGTGATGAAGCGCATCGAGTGTGACGTAAAGCGCGCGCTGGGTCTGCCGGTGCGCGAAGAGTCAGCGGAAGCCGCGCCGGCGGAGCAGAAGAAGGCAGCGGCAGCGGCGGCGGACAAGAAGTAGAGCTACCGGTGTCGCTCACTCAGCAAAAAGGAGGAAATTACAAGGAGCGTAGCATGCGATTCACAATCGCGATTATTATCTTGGCGGTGCTCTTCAGCTTTGGAATCGCTCAGGAGCCAGCACCTAAGAGCAACAACGATGCGGTCGTTTATGTCTACGCCACCAAACACATTAAAAGTATGCTGGGAAGGGTCACCGCTTCTGTTTGGCTGGATGATAAACTGATCGCCAAACTGGACAGCAAGCGATACTTCGTAATTCACTTGCCGCCGG
>DATGVD010000184.1:0-2427 GCA_035300785.1 Pyrinomonadaceae bacterium
CTTGAACCCCACCGCGCGCCTGTGATACTGTGCGCGCCACCCAAGGCGGTCTGCTCTTCGAATGACTCGCCGTGAAGTTTGAGGCGAGTTCTTCCCACTAGAATTATTCGAGCTCACTTCGAAGCTGTACGAAACGGTTTCCGTGGAGAACGACGATGCCCCCAGGCGCGAAGCCGGCTCTCAAGCGCGAGCCTACAGTGAAGACCGGGTCAGGAACTGAAAATCCGATCCGTAGTGCATTAACTGCCGTACCGGTCGAGGTTCCTCGTCGTCTGCCCAACGCGCTGGCTGGAGCTGAAACGCAAAAGCGGCCAAGCGCGACCCAACCGCCGTTGCAATCGAGCCGGCAGAATGGCTTTCAGCCGCGCGTCCCGGTGCTCCAGGGCGAAGCAACATATCGCGGCCGGCTGGCGGTGGATGGAATAATCTCCGGACAGTTAGGCGTGAGCAGCAACAGCCTGACCGTCAGGCAGCGTCCGAAAAATGGCGTCGTTGAATCGATCGCGGAACTTGACGGAGAGATCAATTTCAAAGACATGCTCCGCGTCAACGGTCACATTGCGGGCCGCGTGTTCTCAGAGAAAGGTACGCTCATCGTCGATGCCTCGGCGAAGGTGGACGCGTGCGTCGACGTGGCCGTGGCGATGATTAGCGGCATAGTCAACGGCGATGTCATCGGTCATGAACGTGTCGAGGTAGGGCCGGGAGCAATAGTCAATGGCAACATCTCGACCCGTTCGCTTTGTATAAAGCCGGGCGCCGTCTTTCAGGGCGATTGCCGCATCCTGAAAGATGAACATAGCGGCAGATAGCAATCGGATCGAACCTGGGGGACGAAGTGGCTGCTCGCGAATCACAAACTAACCGAGAGTCTCTGGCGGACGACTCTTCCCGCGGCGAGTTCGCGGATCTTCCGCTTGATACCACTTCGTACTTCGAAGCCTGGCTCGACAGCCTGAGGCCTGCTCCGAAAATCGTCGATAGTCCTGCGCCGGCTTCCCAATTCAACTTCGAAGGAACTTTGCGCATCGATTGCTACGTCGCCGGCGTTCTGCGTTCGCAAACGGGCACGCTGATCGTAAGCGAGACGGCGGAACTGCAGGCGAACATTTTCGTAGCGACGGCGATCGTCGATGGTTTAGTGCGGGGCGATATTCGGGCTACTGAGCGCGTGGAACTCAGCAGCAATGCGCGCGTGATCGGAAACATCGAAACGCCGGCGCTCGCAATTCAACCTGGCGCAATCTTCGAGGGTCAGTGCCACTTTCTTTCGACACCCCAAAAGACTGACGGCGAACAGATTGCGCGATCGTCTCTTGCCGACTCGACAGGGGCAAAAGGATCATCGCGAAGAATCCGATCAAAACCGGACCAGCAGGAAGAAGCAGCAGCGCTGGCCCTCGCCGCCGGTCGTTAACTCTGCCCGCGATCACCCGGAACTCGATCCGTTATTCCATCCGCGATTCTGTGATAAAGTCTCCCGCCAAAGCATGATCGATCTACGCAGCGACACTGTCACGAAACCCACGCCCGCGATGCGCCGTGCGATGGCTGAAGCCGAAGTCGGCGACGACGTTTACGGCGAAGATCCTACGGTCAATCATCTGCAGGAACGCGCGGCGGAAATCTTTGAGAAGGAAGCGGCGATCTTTGTGCCCACCGGCTCGATGGGTAATCAGACCGCAGTCAAGCTGCACACGCGGCCGGGGGCAGAAGTCGTCATCGAAGAACGCGGCCACATCTTCAATTTCGAGATGGCGACCATGTCGGCGTTCTCAGGCGCGCTCGCCCGGCCGGTTCGCAGCCGTGACGGCAGCGGCATTCTGACCTGGGACGAAATTGCCGGGGCGATTCATAAGAACAACGCTTATTATGTCGCGCCGACTGGTTTGATTGCCCTCGAGAATTCTCACAATCTCGCGGGCGGCTCGGTTTTGACGCGCGAACGCACGGAAGATATTTGCGCGCGGGCCCATGAAATGAATTTGCCGGTGCATCTGGACGGCGCGCGCATCTTCAACGCCGCAGTCGCGCTCGGCGAAACGGTCGCCGCGCTCGCGCGTCCCGCGGACTCAGTAATGTTTTGCCTGTCGAAGGGCCTGGGCGCGCCGGTGGGATCGATGCTGCTCGGCACGCGCGTCTTCATCGACGAGGCGCGCGTCGTCCGCAAGATGCTCGGCGGCGGCATGCGCCAGGCGGGCGTGCTGGCCGCGGCTGGTTTGATTGCCCTCGAAGAATCACCAAAGGGCTTGCTCGAAGATCACCGGAACGCCAAGCTGCTGGCTGAAGGTCTCGCCGAACTGCCCGGCATCAAGATCGATCCTGAGAAAGTTGTAACTAACATCGTAATCTTCGACGTCAGCGAAACCCGAATGACTGCCGATGGAATTTGCGAGCAACTGAAAGAGCGCGGCGTGCTGGCCTCAG
>DATGVD010000185.1:0-7165 GCA_035300785.1 Pyrinomonadaceae bacterium
GATCGTATGCAGGTTGCTGAGGCGGCCCCACTCGCGCAGATGCCGCTCTGAGTAGCGCGCGCGCAAAACGCATGGGTACTGGACGGCGAATTCGAGAGACATGGCACAAGACAGTAAGCAGTTCACCCCGTGAGATAATTATTTTTATCTCATGGGATAAAGACAGTGAGCAGTAAGCAGCAGGAAAGGAGAGTAAGTCAAGAAGACAGTTGGTGGTGTTTCCATTTTGAGAGTGATTGTCGTGCCAGGTAAGACGATCCCCGAAATCGCACGAAGCCTCAGGAGTCTTGTTCGTGCGATTCGTGTGATTTCGCAGATCGTTCTTGTTCAAGCGAAAGAAAGCGCGAAACCAATCCAGGGCGCTACCGCCGGCAGGATGTCTCTGCGACCGTAAGCTACCGCCGTGAATTGTAGTCGATGATTTCGACAATTGCTGAGAACGGAACCTTTACAATCTCGCCGTCTCCACGTTCGACCTTGACGCTCGGCGTGGTCAGCGCCTGGGTTGTTTTCATGCTGCGCACGACCCCGCGCACGCGGTTTCCATCGCGCGTCACAATCTCGATATTTGCTTTGCCGTAAAGCGGCCGCAGCGCCGCCAGGGCCTTAGTAACTTCCATTCCGAAAGCTTTCGTTAGTCGACGGGGTCGTCTGACTATACTTTGTCGAATCACATTCGTAAACCGGGGAAATTGCAGCAGCGCCCTGAGTTCAGTTCTTCTCTGCGCGATCTCCGCGACCTCGGCGTGTCTGCGCTGATTAAGGCGCCAAAACACTGGCCGCCGAGACGCAGAGAACGCAGAGGGGCCCAGAGAATTCCAAATTGGACGCCCCCCAAATTGCACGCAACCAATCCGCGCGATTAGGCGTATAATCTGTCATCAGTCACTCGACTGTAGTCTTAAACTCAGGAAATTTGGTCATGCAGCCTCAGCAAAGTTTCAGCGGCCCCGATCAGAGCGGTGCGGTCGTTTGTGCGCAGTGCGGTGCGCCGATGCCAAAGGAAATGCGGTTTTGCCGCTCGTGCGGAAATCGCCTGGGCGAAGGCCCGGCTGAGTACACTGAGACAGTTCGCCTGCCTCACGCTCAAACTGGACCTGGAGCTTCTAAGACCACACCGTTCTATGCCGCGCCCATGGCGCAAAGAGGAACCTCGGCGGTCTATTACCCACGCAAACGACGCATGCGCGGCATGACCTGGGTGTGGATCGCGATTGCGATCTTCTTTGCCAGCGGCGGCGCCTTGAGTTCGCTAATATCTCCCAAGTTCCGAGGCCGCCAGTCTGCGAGCGCTCCTGCTCCGAGCCGTTCCTATGCCGGCGTGAATCAATTCAGGACCGTCGACGGCGGCGTGACGTTTGATAACGTTGAACCGCCGGACTCGCCGGCTGACAAAGCCGGGCTGGTCGGTGGCGACATCGTCACGAGTTTCGACGGACAGTCTCCGAAGAGTCAAGACGAAATGATGGACCTCTTGCGCCGGACGCCTATCGGCAAAACCGTCGACGTGGTCTACCTGCGGGATGGAGAGACAAAGAAAACAAAACTGACTACGATTTCGGAAAGCGATTACAACGAACTGGATCGGGCCTATCGCAATCGGCCGGAAGGACGAGGGAAGTTTGGATTTGAGTCCTTTAGAACAACGCCCGTTGCGGACCCCGAAACAAAGACATATGGCGTGCGTTTGAATTATGTCGAAACAAACGGGCCCGCCGATCTTTTTGGAATCAAGGTTGGTGACATAATCACGGAGTTTGATGGCGTTCCTGTTCGCACCCGGGATGAGCTGCAATACCGCGTTTACCGGGCCATTCCGCGAAGCAGTGTTCAGGTCACAGTGTTACGTGATGGACAGAGTATGAAAATTCCCGTAACCATGGGGCGAAATTGATAGTGATCTAAACTGAAGTTGCATACTCCCGCATCCGATTTTCCATCTCAAGCCTGACTTCTTCCCGATCTGCTTCGCTCTCGTCACCTTCAAAAGCTTCGAATAGCGCGTAGCGCAGCTCGGCAATCAGACGCAACTCCCAGGCTTCGCGGCCATTGTGCGAAGGGCGCGCAAACCACAGCGCATCGAAATCAGATTCGATCATCGCAGCCTGACCGAAAAGTTCGGCGGCCAAAGCCGCCCGCGACTCAGGCCGCAGCAGCACCCGACGCAATTCCCAGCCATGCCGTTGGTAAGTAGCGATGATCTCAGAAACCAGTTCGCGGGTGTTCATCTTCGATCGCAAAGTATAGCTGAGTTGGCGGAGTGATTCAGGAATTTAACCGCGAAGGTCGCAGAGTTTCCCGCAGAGGACGCAGAGAAAAGCTCTCCTCCGCGTTTCTCTGCGTATTCCTCTGCGTCCACTCTGCGGTTAAGAAGCCGGCTTGATACCACGCAAGATTAGATCTTAAAACAATAGGCTGAGCTCAGCGGACATCGAAATAGCACTCCCTCAGATGGTCTGAGCGTTTGATGCCTGACCTTCTGGCTATTATCATTCGTTACGTCCAAGAGTCGTACTAACAAATGGCAACCAATCAATCTTCGCCTTTCTACAGCGCGCTCGAGCGCGCGCTGAAGTTGCGTGGCAAGGCAATCGAAGACATTTGTCCGCCTGACGATCTGATCGCGCGGCGCGTGCTGCACGACTATGGCGCGATCTTTGTGGCGCACGAGGCGGTCGTACCGCCGCCGATGTGTGTGTTTCGGGACGAAGACGCGGTCACACATTTTCAGAAAGCAGCCGGGAGAGCGACGGCAACGATCGGCGATGGTTTGATCGAGTTGCAGCCCGCGGCGATGACCGCGCTTTTGCGGGCCCGCGCGGCCGCGCGCGATGAAGGTTTGGATATCACGCCGCGGGATGGCGCCGAAGCCGCGCGCCGCAGTTACGCGGACACGGTGCGGCTGTGGAACTCGCGATTCTTTCCAGCGCTGGATCATTGGATTCGCGCCGGGCGGCTGACTCAGCCAGAGACCGAAACCTTGCGCGTGCTGCCAACGAACCAACAAGTGGAGGCAGTCCTGGAACTGGAGCAGGACGGAATATTTTTCAGCAAAGACTTTTCGAAATCGGTGCTTTACTCGATCGCCGCGCCCGGAACTTCGCAGCACATCGCCATGCTGGCTTTCGACGCGAATGAATTTCTTGACGGGCGCGTGCGCGAACTTTTCGCCGCTAACGGTTGGTTTCAGACGGTGCTGAGCGATCTGCCTCACTTTACTTATCTGGGTTTGGCGGAAGCAGAGCTGCCCGCGCGTGGATTGAAGCGAGCCGACGTAAATGGCCAGACATTTTGGATTCCTGATGTGGCTTAGGGATTTCTTTGTTTGGCATCCGACCTCTGGTCGCCGACATCTGACCTCTGCATTTTGTTCGCGGGCTCGCATCCGTTAACATTGGATAATTCCGACGCCACAGTAATCAAGGAATCCGCATAGCATGCTGAGAAATTATTGCTTCTTAATCATTTTTGCTGTCTGTGCCGGCGCGACGACTGCGCAGACAAAACCTTCGCCATCAGCTGCGCCCGGGCCCAACGTTCAGACGCGCGACAGCGCGCCTTTCAACCTCGCGGAGTATGGCGTCAGCTTTCAACCGGACGCTCGACTCATTATCGTGATGGCCGCGCTCGATGCCGCCGGATTCGATCCAACGACGGCGGGCCGAGAGCCTTCCGCCTTCCGCGCGCTGCTGAGGAAAGAGCAGGCAAATCTGGATGCTAATCTTCGCGATCAACTAACCACTTATTATCAGCGACACAAACTACCGGCGCCGGCCACGGCTGCCGATCAGGCGGCGCGTTACGTTTCGCTGGCCTACGCGCTCGGTCCGCCGCCGTCGCTTGATGCGCCGGAACACTTTGACGAACTTCCCGGCGGCGTGCTCGAGGTGTTGGACTTTGGGCCGATGGTGCGCGAGTTTTTCAAGCAGTCGGGAATTGAAGGGCGCTTGCCTTCCTATATGCGCGCGACCCAGGCGGAAAGCGATCGCCTGCGCCAACCGGCGGCAGAGATGGTGCGAGCAGTGCTTTCGTATCTGCACACGCGGCCGATCCTGGTAACCAACGAGCGCGTGCGCGTAAAGAGTCCCGACAACAAGAAGAATGCGAAGACTGCCTACACCTATCGCCAGCATGAACGGCGGTTCTTTATCGTGCCTGATTTGATGGCCGCACCGGGCGCGGTCAACTTTCGCGTCATTGCTGATGATTATTACGCGATCGTTCCCGAAGGCACGGATCTATCTTCGTCTGAGCTGCGCCGCGCATACGTGCAATTCGTGATCGATCCGCTGGTGCTGAAATTCAACAAAGAAATCGCCGCGCGTCGCGAGCAAGTCAAACAACTGATCGATGCGCGCGCGAAGGCCGGAGGCGAAAGCTCGACCGATGTGTTCACGGTAGTGTCGAGATCTTTGGTTGCGGCCGCGGACGCGCTGTTTGAAGAGTCGCAGCGGCTGGCTCAACTAACTGACCTGCAACGTCTGCGCTTGCAAAAAGCCCGGGACGACGCTGCCCGCGCGGCTATCGCCAAGGAATCCCAAGCGTCGCGCGCGGCCATCGGCGACGAGACGATGGCCCGGCTGGCCGAAGATTACGAGCAGGGCGCCCTGCTTGATTTCTATTTCGCCGATCAGTTCCGTGACGTCGGCGTGTCGGGTTTTGATATCGCGAGTTTTCTGGGCGACATGGTTGCCGGCTTTGATCCAGGGCGCGAAGGCAAACGCCTGTTAGAAACCGCTGACGCCCGCGCGCGCGCCCGCGCCGCGCGCAAGGCCCATCCGGCTTACTCGGTGTGGTTGATCGATCCCGGCGCCGAAAGCCGGGATGCGGCGGACACTTCCCGCAGCTCGGCGCTGACCAGGAGCCTCAGAGAAGTCGAAACGTTACTGCAAGCCAAAAACTACGAGACCGCCGAAACCCGTCTGAAGGCGCTGTTGCAGGAAAATCCGGGCGACGCGCGTTTACTTTTCACCCTGGGGCAAACGGCCAGCCTGTGGGCGCGCGACACCACCGATGATGACTTGCAGTCGCAAAGACTAAACCGCGCGCTGGCGAATTATCGTCTGGCAACCCAGGCCGCCGCGCCGGAAACCGACAAAGCTTTGCTCTCACGCGCGCACGAAGCGATGGGCCGCATCCTCGCGTTTCTCGAGCGCAATGACGAAGCGATGAAAGAATTCGAAGCCGCGATTAAGCTGGGCGAAGTAAACGGCGGCGCGTATCGGGATGCGATGGAAGGAAAGCGGAAACTGGCGCAGCCGTAATGAGAGCTAATCTCTTTATCATCGCAATCCTCCTGAGTGCATTAGCTTCCCAACTTCAACCCATGCCGAGATTCAAAGAAATCTTTCCACGCGTGACCATTCTTCTCAACCAGTTTCGGCACGTTCTTGACTGTGAAGTCCGCGATCTTCACGCCCTTTTCGATCTGTTTCCAGGTGAGTGGCATCGACACCGTCGCGCCCGCTTTGGCGCGCGCGCTGTAGGGGGCGGCGATGGTTTTGCCGCGCGCATTCTGCATGGCATCAACGTAGACCTGCTGCTTCTGGCGTTTTGCGAGCGAGCGTTGGGTCGTCGCAATCTTCGGCGCGCGGCTGGCGACTTCGCCTGACAGCGCGTGGGCGACGGCGGCAATCTTACCGTAATCGTATTTGGGTTTCAGCGGCAGATAAATGTGTATGCCGGACGAACCGGAAGTCTTGGGAAACGATGGCAGGCCGAGTTCGTCAAAGACGTCTTTGCAGACCAGGGCCACTGCCAGGACGTTCGGCCACGGCGCGGCTTTCGGATCGAGATCGAGCATCAGGTAATCCGGTTTGTCCAGATGCTTGATGGTCGAGTGCCAGGGGTGCTGTTCGATCGTTCCCAGGTTGACGAAGTGCAAAAGCGATCCGATCGTCGTGAAGACGGCGTAGTGCAGCTCGCGTCCTTCCTGATTGATTAGCCGCGCGGTTTTAATGAATGGCGGCGCGCTTCCCAGGTCCTGCTGAAAAAACATCGGCGCCTTTATCCCGCGCGGATAACGTTGCAGAATTGCCGGCCGGTCCCTCAGGAACGGCATGATCAAAGATTCGATGCGAAGGTAATAGCAAAGCAGATCAAACTTCGTAAGGTTCTCGCCGGGCCAATAGACGCGATCGAGACTGGTCAGCGAAACCCGCTCACCGCTGATCTCCAGGATCAAATCGCCCTTTGGCTTCTTGAGCGAGAGAAACTCTTCACGAGAGACTGCGGGACCTTCAGGTCGCCGGCTGCGTTTCATGCTCTCCAGTTTTCGCCGTACTGCGGTCTTTTTCCTGTCGGCACACATAGGCTAGCGCGCATTCTAACACCTAAAGCTCGACGGTCTCGCGGGGCCACCCGCCGTTTCCGTCGTTGACATGCCGTATTCGCGGCCTCTATACTCGAAATTGAAAATGACTATCAATTTCATCAACCAGCGAAAATCACCGTTTCCCGTTGAGCTGTGGCCCTCAATAAGGGCGGGAATCCGATCTCTGGTCGGCGGGCCGCAACTCGCGGTGCTGGTGATCCTGCTGGCAAGCGCTTCGCTTCGGGCGCAGACGCCCGTACCCGCTAGTCCGTCCAGCTCAACGGTCACTACCAGCGAGTCCGCCAACCTGGGCGCGCCGGTTGAAAAGTCATTAGGGACATCGCCGCAACAACAGGTCGAGCAACTGCGAAATGAAATCGAACGCTTGCGGGTTGAAGTTGAACGTTTGCGGGGTCTGGTCGAAGCGAAGGAAAAGCAGTCGACGGTTTCTTCAATTCCCCCACCTGCTGCGCCGGCAGTTTCTTCGCCGCCCAGCGCCGCGCCTGACAGTGCCCGAATCGCCGTCGCGACAAAAGCGCAGGGTGGTGATTTGTCGGGAGCCGGCAATCTCTTGCGAACCGATCGGATCACGATTGGCGGTTACGGTGATTTCCAGTTTCGCCAGTCTTCAATCAGTGAACGCGCTGACGGCGGTGGTACGCCGACTTTTCAGAACACGCGTCTGGTACTCAGTATTGCGGCAGTTCTGGCCGAGAAGCAGAATATAATTTTCAACTCAGAGATCGAATATGAGTTCGGCTCGCGGGAAATCGATGTCGAGCAAGCCTATGTTGAGTGGAAGGCGCGGCCCGAGTTTGGATTTCGAGGTGGGATAATCGTGCCGGCCATCGG
>DATGVD010000186.1:0-2174 GCA_035300785.1 Pyrinomonadaceae bacterium
TTTCATGGCGCAGCAGACCGGTTAGGAGGTTTCTTTCTTGATTCAGCCCGCGGTTGGAGAATGCGCGGCGCCACGACCGGTGCGATGGTCGTGCCAACAAACCGGCAACCCGAGGTCGTGATGGGCGATTATAGTCCGAAGAAACCACAACTCACGCCACGCGCGCGCGCAAGGCGCAGGCCGCGCAGCTAATTGCGACCGTCTTCCCGTCGCCGAAATCTGTGCGCGCTCACCGTCTTCTGATATTCTGCGCAAGCCCATTACTCATCCGGCGTTCTTACTCTGAGCGCCCAGTATTTTCGGTGCTCGATGGCAAATTAGTTTGGAGGGTAGGATTCAATGTTCCGCATAATCAAATCTCTTTCGGCGATCGGCCTTTGCTTCGCGAGTCTGGCAACGGTCGCCGCACAAACTTCAGAACAAACGACGACGGCGCGCGATCGGCAGTCGGTTAACATCACCGTTTACAACTCGAACCTCGGGCTGGTGCGCGAAACGCGGCGGCTGACGTTACCGAATGGGCAAATCGCGCTCCGGTTTGCTGACGTTACCGCGCAGATTCGGCCAGAGACGGTGCACCTCTCGTCGCTGACCGCGCCCGCAGCCTTGCGAATTCTCGAACAGAACTATCAATACGATTTACTAAACCCGGCGAAGCTGCTCGACAAGTTCGTAGGCAAAGAGATCACGCTCGTCCTGCGACGCTATCAGAACAACACGGAAAGTTTTGAGCCGGTGCAGGCCACGTTGATGTCGAACAATGGCGGCCAGGTTTGGCGCATCAACGGCCAGATCGTAATCAATCCCTCCAACATCGCCGAGATGCGCTTTCCCGATCTGCCGAAGAATCTGGTCGCGACGCCCACGCTGGTTTGGGATCTCGAAAACCGCGAGACCGGATCGCAGTCAATCGAAGCAAGCTACTTGACCGGCGGCATGAACTGGCGAGCTGACTACGTTTTACTCGTCAATGCGGACGACACCAAAGGCGACCTGCAAGGTTGGGTGACGTTGACGAACGCCAGCGGCGCGACCTTTGAAGACGCGCGCCTGCAACTGGTGGCCGGCAACGTGAATCGGGTTTCCGAAGAGCGCAATTTCGCGCTTGCCGGCGCGATGTTAAGAAAAGAAGCAGACAGCGTTTCGCAGTTTCAGGAGCAAGGGTTCTTCGAATATCACATGTACACTTTGCAGCGCCCGGCCACAATTCGCGACAACGAGACGAAACAAGTCTCGCTGCTTGAAGCAGCCGGCTTTGATGTGAAGAAAGAGTTCGTGCTGAACGGCCAACGTTATTACTACACCGGCTACAACAATCCGGGCGCGGCGATCAAGGAAAAGGTGGGCGTGTACGTTCAGTTCCGCAACTCGCAGACGAACAAGCTGGGTATGCCGCTGCCTGCGGGCACGATTCGACTCTACAAAAAGGATGACAAGGGCAATCAGCAGTTCATCGGCGAAGACAAAATCGATCACACGCCGAAAGATGAAGACGTGCGCGTCAAAGTTGGCGATGCGTTCGACATCGTGGCTGAACGAAAACAGACGGACTACAGAGTAGTCGTCACCGGCCACATGTACGAATACGCTTACGAGATCAAGATTCGCAATCACAAGGACGGCCCGGTCACGGTCGTTGTGAATGAACCGATTGGCGGCGATTGGGAAATGGTCTCTTCGACTTTCAAGGCTGAAAAGACTGCGGCCTTTGCCGCGCAGTTCCAGGTGCCAGTCGCGAAGGATGGCGAAGCAACGCTGGCATACCGTGTCCGCGTAAAGTATTAGTCGAACTGAAACGGTTCCGACGCCTCCGGCAGCGGCGATTTGGTCGCGGTTGCCGGAGGCATTTTCGTGGAAGGCCGATCGCGGCGCTAAAGATGTCGTCGCTCCGCGGCTCAATGATGCTAGTCTCTGTATAGAATCGAGATTGGAGCAGACGATGAAAATGAAATGCTCGAGAGCGATCATGCCGCTTGCGTTAGTGGTTTTGTTGTTTGCGCCGAGCGCATTCAGTCAGGCAAAGGATTCTTTGGCGCTGGACGCGCGTCTGCGCGCTGAGACGGCGCCTTTCAAAGGCAAGGTCTTCCTATTCGCAAAAAACCTCGACACCGGCAAAACGTATTCGCTCGAGGGCGATGAGCGCGTGCGCACGGCGAGCACCATCAAAATCGCGG
>DATGVD010000187.1:0-3072 GCA_035300785.1 Pyrinomonadaceae bacterium
TTGGGCTTGCTGCTATTTCAGCCTTGGGAATGTCCGAAGCAATCATGAGTGCCGGCCATCCGGACGGGAAAATCACCAGACGCGACCGCCAAATCGCGCGTCTGTGGCAATGGGCGCCGTGGCTGACTTTTCCAGTCGTGACGATCGGCCCGCCCGCGGCCTTCTGGTTGGCGTATCTGTTGGCCTCGACTGATGCCACGGTCTTTCTCCTGCTCGCTTTCAGCTCGATCCCCTTCGCCCTGATCGCCGCGGTCATTATGGTGCTCCTGCTGGTCGTGCTTCGCCGCCGGTGGGCGCGACAGCTTCGCGAGCGTCTGGCGTCGGATGGAGTTACCGCTGACGAAGTCGAATGGTTCATGCCCGAACTCACTCGCGACGAACGTCGCGCGCTGAAGGGAATGGAACAACAACAGCCGCTGCTGGCTGATGCCTATCGCGAAACGCTGGCGCTGCGTCTGAACGCATCGCGGTTGGCCGCAAGCGCCCGGCGCGATTTGCTGCAAGTCGAAAGACGACTCAATCGAGCGCGATACCTGAACGCGCCGGACACTGCGGTCTTGGTCGAAGAGCTACGCCGCGACCGGGCGCGTCTCGAGGGAGTCAAACAGGAAGGCGCGTCGCGCCGCGCCGAAGCCGAGGCTCGCTTGCAGATGATCGAGGCCGCCGCAAGCCGGGGCGCGAGTTGGAGCGAGACCAACTACATGTTGCAGAGACTGGACGAAGGACGAACGCACGTACCCCTGGGTTTGGAGTCGGCGCGCGCCGAACAACAAGTTCGCGAAGACACGCAACGCGAATTACGCAAAGAGCTCGCACCATAAAGAGACAGCAATGGCAGACCCAATTCATGATCGTGTCTGCCATGCTCTTCTTAATAGCGCTGCATTAGCAGCCGCTGAGGCCTTGATAGCGAATCATCCTATCGCGGCGTGTTCGCAGGCGCTCCTGAGCGAATCGTGATCTCAGTCCCTCTCCCGAGGTCAAGATCATTTCGACCCTGCACATACACGGAACCAGCGCCGCCGCCGGCCCCAACGATGGCGCCGATCGCAGCACCTTTGCCGCCGCCGGCAATGGCGCCAATGATTGCGCCCACCGCTGTTCCGATAGCCGCGCGCTCCTCGGTCTTCCGCGTTTGGCTCTCGTCGCGGACGGTGCCTTCGGTGTCCACCCGAACGGTGTCACCACTGGCTGAACGGACGGCTTCGACAATTCCCGCGAAGCGATAGCTGCGGCCATCGCGCAAGCGAATGTCGTCAAAGTCGAGCGTCATCACTGAACGACCGGTCAGACGTCCGCTGCGCTCGATATGCGAGACGTGCCCTCCGATGGTTGCACCTGCGAATTCCGCCGGCTCGTTAACCCTGAGAGTAAACCGATCACCAACCGCGGCGGTGCTGGTCGACAATGCGTCGTCCAGCACGCCCACTACGCGAGCTCCATCCGGTATAAGGAAACCACCCGCGGACGTCGGATACGTCGGCAAGTTCTGCGGGTTATAAATGTTGAACTGAGCCACCTGCGAAATCTTGTCGTAAGTGCTCTGCACTGCCACCGGCCTCGACAGCCCCTGAACATAAACTCGCCGAATGACGTTCAACCGCTGACCGCTATCGATCGGATCGAAAGTCGCAGTAAACTCGTTTCCGGTATCGCCGGTTGAGCTAACCGATAACTGATTCGAAGTCAGCGTCACTCGTGAATGTACCGTTCGCCCGCTGGGCGTCGTTTCAACCCGCTCGCGTCCGTCAGCTTCGAAAGTAATCTGCGGGGCTCTCGTGGATGCCAGGGTTACCGTACGGCCGCGCACGTCGATTGCCAGCTGATCGGGCGATTCCAGACGCCGAATGAGTGAATCACTTAGGCGCCGTTGCTCGCTCGGCGACAAATCACGCGTCGCCTGATCGGCTATGCGTGCCGCATCATCACTGCGCGAAAGATCGATGCGGAAGGTGCCCGTAAGCTGGCTGCTCACCGGGAACTGGCTGCTCACCGGGTTCCCGTAAGTCGGATTGCCATACGTTGGGTAGGCTCCCGTTGATTGCGGCCAGTTGATCCGATACGCGTTGGCAAGCTGATTCAGATCGACGCGCATTGCTGACCAGTATTGCTGCGATCGCGCATCCACGTTGTTCCTTCGCAGAAAGTCATCTACCGGCGCCGCGCGATTCAAGACTTCCTGCGCGTCAGACGCCGTTGCCTGGCGTCTGTCTAATCGCTCGTGGAACCGCCGCACGCTATCGCCAAAGTTACGAGCGAAGGAGTTGATGTCCTCGTTGGCTCCGTAGGTTTGGTTATCGTTTTGATCGCTCCACCCCTGAATGCTGCTCGCAAACAGAGCTGAGCGATTTTCCAGGCGCAGAATCGACTGTCGCACCGTTTGACTTGAGCGCGGGTAAACGCGACGCTGTGCCGGGGCGGACAGGCTCATCGCCATCAGACACACAATCGATAGCGCTCCGAACAAAAAACGTTTTCTCATTGCTTCTCCCTCCCTTTGCTTAATTTCTGTTCTCGAACAAGTGCTCACCAGCTTTAGGCGCCACGATCAAAAATCGGACCAATGCGACCCGGGGACAGAGAGAGTATGAACTCCGTGGTCTATGAACGTTTCCGTTACGGAGAAGCAATTAGTATTCCCTGGAATTGTTCAATGGTTGCCGAAAGAAATTCCCATTCCGTTTCGCGCGTCAATCGCTTTTATTGCAATTGGTGAGTATCAAGACCGGTCATCTGCGTTTTGAAAACGGTCATGTTATTCTTTCCTTGAGCTTTCGCGACGGCTGAGACGATGGAGAAAAAGACCAAAGCGACCATCCATTTTGCAGGCAATGATTTCTTCGTCGGGGTGACGCCCTCGGGCCACGCCCAGGCGATTGAAACGAACTCTGATCGCGCGAGTGCCGCCACGCCGATGGAGCTGCTGCTAATCGCGCTGGGAAGTTGCACCGCAGTTGATGTGATTTCAATTCTGGAAAAGAAGCGACAGCAGATCACCGACTATCGCGTTGAAGTGAGCGGAGTGCGGCGCGAGGACCATCCCCACAGCTACACGCGCCTCGACGTCAAGCA